>JAFQLH010000013.1 GCA_017396665.1 Oscillospiraceae bacterium
GTATATGAGGCAGTTGTCACCGATTTCTGCAGTTTCGCCAATTACTACACCTGAGCCATGGTCGATAAGAAGTCCTTTTCCTATAGTAGCGCCTGGGTGTATTTCAATTCCTGTTAAGAATCTTGCGAACTGAGAAATAAGTCTTGCAACAAAAAACAGCTTCTTCTTATAGAACATATGGGCAATTCTATACATCCAGACTGCATGCAGTCCGGAATAGGTCATGAGGATTTCTATTGTACCTCTGGCTGCCGGGTCTCTTTCTCTTATAGACTGAATATCTTCCCTGATTTTCTGAAGCATTCTGACCATCCTCCTTAAAAAATATAAAATGCCTCCAAGGCGATATTTCGCCAAGGAGGCAGCTTTCTACTGCGGTTCCACTCCGTTTTATACTTAAAGGCTAAAACCTTTTTGTCGTTAACGCCGACCTACGAAAACAGATACTTACTTTCCCTGTTTCTGCCTGAGCCAAGCTCACAGCAGCCGCACTTCACAATTGTGTTTCCAGGCGTCGCACCACCCCGCCATTCTCTGAAGAAAAAGAACAAATGCTACTCTGACTGCCAGCATTTAATATATCATATGCAAGTATATCATACTTTGCTCGAAATTGCAAGCACAATTTATTTTTCCGGATTGATATAATCCTTATAGGCATAGACATAGGTTACGCCTGAAATGATTGTAAGGACAGTACATATCCAGATAATAATTTCGTTTATTATAAAGAAGTTGAAATCGATAGCGAATATATCGACAAGGAAAAACTCGATTGCCATAATCACGCCGATTGCCGCCATTGTTGAGGCTGTTTTAAGCTTGCCCCAGATACCTGCAGGAACTACGACGCCCTCGCCTGCTACTACGAGTCTGAGTCCTGAAACGACAAATTCCCTTGTCAGTATTATAAACACTGCAACGACGTCTATCCATCCCTTTGCACAAAAACACAGGACAGCTGCCATAACAAGTATCTTATCTGCAATTGGGTCTAAGAACTTTCCGAAGTTTGTGATAAGATTATACTTTCTTGCAAGTCTTCCGTCAATGAGGTCTGTAATTGCAGCTACGCCGAACACCAAGCCACCCCATAATATATTGAGTGGTATAGCGTCGCACAGCATAAAAAACATAAACACAGGCACAAGAACGACTCTCATTGCGGTAAGTTTATTAGGTAAATTCATAAGTCTCGCCTTTCCGATTTATTCTACTGCTGTTCCGATGAGGTCATAGTCCATAACATCATCAACAGCGACCTTTACATATTCGCCAACTCTGAGCTTTCTTTCGCTTGAGAAGAATATTTTTCCGTCTATTTCAGGAGCATCGGCTGAGCTTCTTCCGAAATAGCATTCGGCATATCTGTCGAAGCCTTCAGTTACTACTTCTACCTGCGAGCCTATCTTCTTCTCATTTATATCAAAGCTTATGAGCATCTGCTCGTTCATGATAGCGTCATTTCTTGCTTCCTTAGTTTTAAGGTCAATCTGTCCGTCAAGCTTTTCTGCAGGTGTTCCTTCTTCAGCAGAATACGAGAAGCAGCCAAGCTTATCGAACTTCATATCCTTGACAAACATTGAGAGCTCCTCAAACTGCTCCTGCGTTTCTCCGGGGAAGCCTGTAATGAGCGTTGTTCTCAGTGTAACATCAGGAATAATGCTTCTTATCTTTTCTATAAGTGCTCTGAGTGATTCATTATCGCCCTTTCTGTTCATACGCTTGAGAACTTCACCGTTACAGTGCTGGATAGGAATATCGAGGTATTTAACGAGCTTTTCTTCGCTTGCTATTGTAGTAAGAAGCTCATCAGTAATTCTTTCAGGGTAGCTATAGAGTGTTCTTATCCACTTTATGCCGTCAATCTTACATAGCTCCTTGAGAAGCTGTGCGATTTTGGGTTCGCCGTACAAATCAGTACCGTAATAGGTTGTATCCTGTGCAACGACGATAAGCTCAGTTATTCCGACCTTTGCAAGCCACTTCGCTTCATCTACGATACTTTCGATAGTTCTGCTTCTGTACCTTCCTCTTATCATAGGAATTGCACAATAGGTACAGCAGTTGTTACAGCCTTCGGCAATTTTGAGGTATGCATAATGCTCTGTTGAAACGATTCTGCGGCCGTCGATACACAGCTTATCCTTATCATCAAAAGCGTTTACGCTTTCATTATCCGCAAGGACACGTCTGATAATTTCGCAAAGCTGTTCATTACATCCGATACCCACAACGGCATTGACCTCAGGGATTTCCTTAAGGATTTCCTCCTTGTATCGTTCAGCAAGACAGCCTGTTACTATAACAGCCTTTATTCTGCCCTCATTTTTAAGTGTACAGAACTCAAGGATTGTATCGATAGCTTCCTGCTTAGCTGTTTCGATAAAGCCACAGGTATTGACAATCACGACATCAGCGAGGGCTGCGTCTGGTACAATCTCATATCCGTCTTCTCTTAAATTATAGAGCATATGCTCAGCATCTACAAGGTTTTTCGGACAACCAAGTGAAACCATTCCAACTCTAGTAGCCATAACACACTGCCGAAAACTCGGCACCTCCGAAATAAATCTTACTCTTAATTATACTTTATTATGATGAAAAGGTCAAGAGCTAATCTTCAAAATCAAACTCAAACTGCTCGAGTGCATCCTTGACATCGGAAAAAGAATACCCGAGTCTTACGAGTGCTGCTTTCACCTTTTCCAGCGATTTTCTGTCGCTGATTTTTCTTGCGTACTTAGCTTCGATAAGCTCCACAAGACGCTCCACAGCCGTTTCCTTATACGGAAGCAATGCTTCTTCGATAAAGCTTCTGTCGAGGCCTTTAAGACGCATTTCCTGGACACATCTGTAATAGCCGTAGCCCTTTACCTCGACAAGCTTTCTTGCATAATTCACAGCATATCGCTTATCATTTATAACGCCTATTTCGATAAGCCTTGACATTACGTCAAAGCATATCTGTTCGGGATAATTCTGCTCAAGCTTTTTAAACAGCTCTGTATACGAATAGTCCTTGAAGTCCAGAAGATACAGGGCTCTTTCCTTTGCTGTACGCAATTTATTGGCATAGACTATATCCTCCCACGCAGAAGCAGGCACACTCATACCTGCTTTCAGGTGGTATTCACAGATAATATCTATATTGAGATACTCCTTCTCCTCTTCCTCTGAAAAGGAGATACAGTATGTATTGCCCTTATACTTTTCGATTGACTCAATCTTTTTCATAAAGCTTAGAGGTCAACAGGAGCAAACTCTTCAAAATCCTCGTCTGCGTTTATGAGGACATCCTTATTCACTGCCGTTGCTGCTGTAGCGGAGCTTTTAGCTGCTGCTGCGATTGCGGCATCCTTAGCAGTCTTTTTGCTATCCATTACGACTTCGGAAGACCTTGCGATTACCTGGTCCTCGATTTCCTTCATAAGCTCAGGATTTGCAACGAGGAAGTCCTTTGAGTTATCTCTGCCCTGTCCGAGCTTCATATCCTTATAGCTGAACCAAGCGCCGCCCTTCTTTACGATACCGAGCTCAACAGCGAGGTCTAAAAGCTCACCGTCACGGGAGATACCTTTGCCGTAGATGATATCAAATTCACACTCCTTGAAAGGAGGGGCAACCTTATTCTTTACGACCTTACACTTTGTTCTGTTACCGAAGACCTCAGAGCCGTTCTTTAGCTGTTCCTGACGTCTTACTTCGATTCTTACAGAACTATAGAACTTAAGTGCACGTCCGCCGGGTGTTGTTTCAGGGTTTCCGTACATAACGCCGATTTTTTCTCTTACCTGGTTGATGAAGATTGCGACACAGTTTGACTTTGAAATTACTGCTGTGAGCTTTCTCATAGCCTGTGACATAAGTCTTGCAAGCTGGCCGACGTGTGTATCGCCCATATCTCCGTCTATTTCTGCTCTTGTTGCCATAGCTGCGACAGAGTCAACAACGATACAATCAATAGCACCTGAACGCACGAGTGTTTCAGCAATCTGCAGGGCATCTTCACCGCTGTCAGGCTGAGAAACGAGGAGTGACTCAGTATCTACGCCGAGGGCACTTGCATATACAGGGTCGAGAGCGTGTTCAACGTCGATAAACGCAACGTTACCGCCGAGCTTCTGTGTTTCAGCGATAATATGGAGAGCTACTGTTGTTTTACCGGAGCTTTCAGGTCCATAGATTTCAACAACACGTCCTCTTGGAACACCTCCTATACCGAGTGCCATATCGAGAGTCATTGAGCCTGTAGGAATTGCTGCAACGTCTAGAGCCTTTGTCTGTCCGAGCTTCATAACCGCTCCCTTGCCGTAGGATTTTTCAATCTGTGCAATCGCACTTTCAAGAGCCTTCTGCTTCTCCTCATTTGACTTTGGAAGCTCGAGCTTCTTGCCTTCCTTCTTATTTGCTGCCATAATATATTCATCCTTTCAAAGATTATTTTACAATACTATAATACCATATTCCGAGTAATATGTGGTGTCATTTTTTGTACAGTTAGTTTTCGCCTTTATAACCGTACACCACTCTGAAGATTCCGCAATAGTCCTTAACAAAACGCACATTCTCAAAACCGTGCTGGATAAGAATCTGAGAGACATCTGTTTCCTGCCCCATACCGATTTCGTAGGCGAGCATACCGCCCTGCTTCAAAGTATTCTTCCACAGTCTTGTAATCTCTCTATAAAAGTCGAGACCGTCTTCCCCGCCAAACAGAGCTGTCTGAGGTTCGAATTCGACTTCTGTCTGGAGTGACTGCATATCCTCTTTTGTAAGATACGGAGGGTTGCAGACTATGAGGTCAAGCTGTGAAAAAGCATCTGCTGTTTCCTGCCTTAGAACATCGGCATTTAAAATCTTGACATCTGCGTCATTTAGCTTTATGTTCTGCTCAAGGTACTTTAGCGCATCCTTTGAAATCTCGACACAGGTCATATCACAGCTTCTGAGATTCTTTTGCAGGGCGACACCTATACATCCGCTACCTGCACACAGGTCAACTGCTTTTATGCTATTATTATTCTTCATTTTATCAAGAACAAGCTCTACGAGTGTTTCTGTATCCTGTCTTGGAATAAGCACACCGCTACCAACCTTAAACGGCATACCAAAGAACTCCCACTCACCTAACACATACTGTAGTGGTTGTCCGTCTATTCTTTTTCTGAGCATTTCGCACAGTGCTTCAGACTGCTCGTCTGACGGTTCTGTGTCTTTTATTCTCTCATACTGCACGCTTCTGTATTTTACGCCATATGCTTTTTCAAAGATACAGACAGCTTCAAAGTCGGCATTTTCTATATCGTTTGCATTTAAAAGCTTTTTTGCATTTTTAAGTGTGTCGAAAACAGTTACCATACGTCTTCCTCTTTATTCTCAGGAATTACGGCTTCGATTGCCATAATCGCACATTCAATCTGGCTATCGTCAGGTTCTTTTGTAGTAATTCTCTGCACTGCAAGTCCGGGAGCTGAGAAAAGCTTTGTAAACCAGTTTTCATATTTTCCTGCAAGTCTTATAAACTCGTAGCCAATTCCGACGATAAACGGCAGAAGTGCGAGCTTACAAACAACTCTGAGGAATATATTATCCCAAGGGAGTCTGAGCACTGAGAATACTATAATGCTTATAAACAGCACGATAAAGATAAAGCTTGTACCGCATCTCGGGTGGAATCTTGTATGCTTTTTTACATTCTCAACAGTGAGCTCGTCGCCTGCTTCATAGCAAGCGATTGTTTTATGCTCTGCACCGTGATACATATATGTTCTTTTCATATCGGGCATAAGGCTTGTAAGCCACATATAAAAGATGAAAATTGCGATTTTCATTACGCCTTCGATAATTGTTTTTGCGACTGCACCAAGCTCTACAAAACGGCTTATGAGCTTTGTTGCACCTGCAGGAGCGAGTGTAAACAGCACTATTGCCATAACTACGCCGAGAACTATTCCTATTGCTGAAACAATCGGCATAAGCTTATCTCCTAGCTTTTCCTCCAGCCATATTTCAAACTTCGAGGGGTTTTCCTCCTCAAGTCCCTGCACTGATTTATCGGCAGATTTCGAGAGGCACTTATATCCTTCGATAAGAGAAATTGCGAAGTTGAAGATACCTCTGAGAAATGGTACTTTTCTATACCAAGGCATATTTGAACCGTTGTTTATTTCCCATGTTTCGAGGTCAAGCTCACCGCTTGGCAATCTGCACACCATTGCAGACTTATCGATACCACGCATCATAATGCCTTCGATGAGTGCTTGTCCGCCTATTTTGGATTTAAATTTACATGTTGTCTGCTTTGGGGTCTGGTTGCTCATAGACAATTGTCCTTTCATCATCATTAGTCGTGATAAGCTCTACATTTACCTTATCTGATTTATCCTTAACCTTTGTATCTGATTCCATCGGCGGGAGAGTAATCATAACAGTTGTTCCGACATTAAGCTCACTCTTAAGTGTAAGCGTACCACCGTGGAGATGGATAATTTCATCAGCAACGGCAAGTCCGATTCCCGAGCCTCTTCTAGTCTGATTTGCCTTGAAGAATTTTGCCTTTACCTTTGGCAGGTCTTCACTTGAAATACCGATACCTGTGTCAGATACAGATATAACAATATCATTTCCTTCAACATACGCTTCTACGGAAATCTTATCTCCCTCATCGGAATACTTGATAGCATTATCTACGATGTTAATAAACACTTGTTTGATTCTGTTCTTGTCACCGTAGACAAACGGAAGCATTTCAGGTTCATAATAGTCGAGCGAGATACCGAGCTTCTTTGCTCTTTCCTGATAGATAAGGACTGTTTCTCCGAGCTCTGCAAGCACGTCCATTTTGGCTTTATTAAGCTTGAGCCTACCATCCTGAAGTCTTGAGAAGTCGAGCAGCTCTTCTACCATATTTGAGAGTCTTTCTGTTTCGCCTGTAATAACTCTCATACCCTTGATAAGAGTTTCCTTGTCATCGCTCATTGACATAAGTGTTTCACTCCAGCCTTTTATAGCTGTAAGCGGAGTACGGAGTTCATGTGACACAGACGAGATGAACTCATTCTTCATAGCTTCTGTATTTGCAAGCTCGTTTGCCATATAGTTGATACTATCGCAAAGCTGTCCGAGCTCGTCGTCACTTTTCTTTGTAAGTCTGTCAGAGAAGTCACCTACGGCGATTTGTCTGATAAACGCATTAACCTCACGCACAGGATTAACGATAGACCTTACGAAGAACTGGCCTGTGAAAATCATAAGAACGATGATTGCTGCAAAAAACAGAATCATTACGAGCACGATAATAAGCACCTGTCTATCGATACTCTCAAGTGAAACGACCATTCTGACAGCCTGATATTCACTTCCGAGCGGTGCTATCATAGCGGTATAGGCGAGGACCTTTTCCCCTGTTGGCAGCTCATATATTTCTGTTGCTATACCGTTTTCGGAATTCTTGGCAACTTCAAAATCAGGAAGCTGAGTAATACCTTCGACAGAGAAGCCTGATGAAGTAACAGAGACATTTCCGTCTATATCGATTGCCATAAGCTCTATCTGACTTTTATACTCATAGTTTTCTACTATACTTCTTATTTCGCTGTTATAATTCGTCTGGGCATTGTTCGCAAATCTGTCTATTGCACTTGTAACTATACTCATTCTGTTTGCGACATACTGCTCGGCTGAATTGTAGTAGTAGTGGTTTACTACGAATGCTGCAACTATTGCAGTAATGAGCAGCATAACGATAACAACGCCCAGGATATTGAACAGCCATCTGTTTGTAATTGTATTTTGTCTTAGCTTCTTGAACATTGTATCGTCACCTGCCTTTCTTGCATTAGTTACAGAAATTATTAGTTATTACTTGGAGCACTCCACTTATATCCGTATCCCCAGATTGTAAGGATAAACTCCGGATTTGAAGGTTCCTTTTCGATTTTCATACGGATACGTCTTATATTAACGTCAACAATCTTATCGTCACCGTAATACGAATCTCCCCAGATATGATTTAAGATACTTGTTCTGTCCAGAGCAGTATTCTGATTCTTGAAGAAATACTCCATAATCTGATATTCAACCTGTGTCAGGTCAATCTGCTCATCGCCCTTATAGACAGTTCTGCTCTTGAGGTTGAGTGTAAAAGGTCCTGAAACTATTGTTGTAGAAGCTTCCGGCTTTGAATGAGTCATAGTAACTCTTCTGCACACAGCGTCTACTCTTGCGATAAGCTCCGAGATAGAAAACGGTTTTGTTATGTAGTCATCGGCGCCTATCATAAGTGAGGAAACCTTATCCATTTCCTGCGACTTTGCTGAAAGCATAATGATGCCCATAGTTTCGCTCTTTTCTCTGAGTTTCTTACAAACCTGAATACCGTCTATTCCGGGCATCATAATATCAAGCAGTGCTATATCAAAAGCACCGGAAGCATTCTCAAAGGCTGTTATTGCGTCTTCTCCGCAGTTTACGTCAACGACGTCATATCCGCTTCTTTTAAGGTTGAGAACGACAAACTCTCTGATTGAATCTTCATCTTCGCACACTAAAATTCTTTTCATAGCAATTACTCCTTAAATTTATTTTGAAACTACGTAGAAATTTCTTCTTATTGTCTGTAGGTTTGTTGCAAGCTCGTTTGAGCCTTCATCTGCGAGCTTAACGAGGTAATCTACCTGTCCTACTGCAGTTATGACCTTATAGCCGTTATCAATATATTCTTCGGCGTCAGACTTAGGGCAGACAGCTATTCTTGCAAGCTCATTCACAGAGTTTTCGAGTGTTTCGGAAAACTCATAGAATACCACTTCACCGGTTATCTCGTCACGCTTTACAGTTACTTTATTCTTCCAACTATCAGGAAAAGCAAGCATAAAGCCCATATTTATTGAGTAGTAGCCGCTCATTCTGTCCTCTAGCTTATAGAAGTCCTCATAGACACTCCATGTTGTAAGATACAACTGCTTATCGGATGACAAAAGCTCATATCCCGGGAGTACTGTTACTGTTGGTGTTTCAATAACTCCGTCACCGTCAACATCGGTTGAGTAATACCCATCGGGGCGGGTTGTTTGCTGAATAAGCTTATCACCGATTTGAGCAACGGGGTTCTGTAGCGAATTATATCTGAAATACAAAAACTCTGTATGGATTGAACCGTCCGGATTCTTACAGTCGAGGAAAAGAGCCTTATGGCTAGGCATTGCCTTACCCTTGATGAATCTGGTAACGGAGCTGGACACAACACCCATTTCAGTGATGTTTGACTTAACGAGCTGCGACTCATTAACACTTATGAGAGATGCTGTTGCGTTACTTCCTTCAACGCCTGACTGAACCGTTACGATTTCATTATAGCCGTTGTTATCGAGGTCAATAGTTTCAAGTACACTATAGGTATCTCTTCCAATAAGATTGAGCATTCCGTCCTTGTAGTTATAAACCTCAAGTATTTTATCCGTCATATTGAGGGTTGAGTAGCCGATTATAATGCTGATATCGTCGTTCTTGCTTGTATTTGTAATAACAATTTTGTCGATATCCGTTCCCGGACCTTCAAAGTCATACTGAGATTTCCATTTGTTATTGCCGCTTTTGTCAAGGACATTGATTCTTATACCCGCACTACTCTTAAGAAGGTCGCTGTACTCATAGAACACTATTGCTTCCTCGGTTGGTTCAGAGTCGATATTAGCGACAACGAACGCACTTCTGTTATCACCGCTTGACGGATATTTCAGGGTAATATCGTTGCCGACGCTTTCGATAAGACACTGGTGGATTTCCTGTTGCTCCTGTGAGAGCTTTGGCGGAGTAAGGAGTGTATCAACAGAGAACGTACCGAACGAGCATCCGCTCAGCAAAAGCGTTGCACACATCAGCAGAATACTTAATTTAGTTTTCATTTCTACCCTACTCCTTTCATAAAAAATCAAGAACCAAGTGCAAGAAATACACTTGGTTCTATTATAACACAAAACAATATTTTTTTAAAGACCTTTTGAAAAGATTTTTAAATTATCTTTCACCTATAGGAACATATTTCCTTGACTTGAGAACAGACTTATAAGCAGGTCTGATAATTCTCTTTCCTGTTACAAGCTCTTCAAATCTATGAGCAGACCAGCCTGCCATTCTTGAAACTGCGAAAAGCGGTGTAAACAGGTCCTGAGGAATCTTGAGCATTCTGTAAACAAGTCCCGAATACATATCGACATTTGCACACATGACCTTACCATTGCCCTTTTCCTCAGCAAAGAGAATCGGTGTGAGCTTTTCGATATTTTCAAGAAGCTTGAACTCTGCTTCGTACTCTGTTCCCTTTGCAAGCTTTTTAGCATTCTCGTGGAGAATAACTGCTCTTGGGTCAGAGAGAGTATAAACGGCATGTCCCATTCCGTAGATAAGGCCTGTTCCGTCGCCTGCTTCCTTACGGATAATCTTTCTTAAGAAGTCTGCGACCTCGCCTTCATCCGCCCAGTTCTTGACGTTTGCCTTTACGATATCCTGCATTTCCGTAACCTTGGCATTTGCACCGCCGTGTCTGTGTCCCTTGAGGGCACCGATAGCAGCAGAATAAGCAGAATAAGGGTCTGTGCCTGATGAAGTAAGAACTCTGCAGGCAAAGGTTGAGTTATTACCGCCGCCGTGCTCTGCGTGGAGCATAAGCATGATATCGAGAAGCTTTGCTTCCTCGTCGGTAAATTCTCTGTCAGGTCTTATTGTTGACAGGATAGATTCAGCGGTAGACTGCGACTTGATAAGCGGATGCATAAACATACTCTTACCATTGAAGTATCTGTTCTTAACCTGATATGCTGAAACCATTATTGTAGGCATTTTAGCAAGGATAGAAATAGCTGTTGCCATTTCGTGCTCAGGGCTTATATTCTCAGGATTATCGTCGTAGGAATAAAGCGAAAGCACGGCTCTTGCCATTTTATTCATGACATTCTTGGAGGGATTCTTTAAAATCATATCCTCGAAGAACGAATCAGGAAGGTCTCTGTTTGCTGAAAGCAAGGACTTGAATATCTCAAGCTCTCTTTGTGACGGGAGGTCACCGAGCAAAAGCAGATACACGATTTCTTCAAAGCCAAAGCGGTTTTCTGATATAGCATTGCTTACGAGGTCTCTGATATTATAGCCTCTGTATATAAGTTCACCCTCGATTGGTGACTTCTCTCCTTCATTTACAACATATCCATGAACGTTACAGATATTTGTAAGACCTGCTACGACGCCCGTTCCGTCGGCATTTCTAAGTCCTCTTTTTACTATGTAATTATCAAATAATTCAGGCTTAATTGTATTATTGTCGATAAACTTCTTACAAAGAAGCTCTCTTCCTGCCTTACTCATATAGTCTCACCTCTAAAACAAGTTATTTAATTATTTTACACTAATTTTATATGCTTGTCAAGTTCAAGGTAAATAAATCGGCAAAACATATAATAAAGCCTTCGTTATAAAAACGAAAGCTTTATCAGTTGCTATCTTGTCATATCATCGACAATATCAGTTGCACCGTCAACTGCATCGTTTACTGCGTCGCCGGCGTCATTTACAAGGTCATCTGCAGTTGAGCCGATATCATCGACTACGTTACTGCTGCTATCATCCTTGTCATTTCGCTTTGTAGTAGTTGTTGTGGTTGTAGTGGTTGTTGTAGTTGTGGTAGTTGTTTCTGTTCTTGAAGAATCATTTGACTCGTCCACTCTACCGTCGTCCATTGAGCAGCCTGTGAGCATCATTGCAGAAATTGTGAGGGCTGCTGTAAAACCGAGAATTCTTTTAAGCATAATTCTTTATCCTTTCCGTTATATGCATATTACTTTTAGGTTGTCATTTTATACTGACAGTAATATTATCTCTGCAAATATTAATTATATACATACGGCTAGATTTTTTTAAAGAATTATGGTAGAATAGATAGAGTATTTTTTGGAGGTCGTCATATGAAGACAATTGAAATCAATGAAAACGGCATAAATATAGTTTTTGAAATCAATGATGCAAATGAAATTAAGCTTTTGCACTTTTCTTCACTTGAGTTCAACCGTCAGGACATCAAGTCTGTACAAGGCACAAACCGCTTCAATCTTGTTGAGGTAAACATTACAGGCTATGACAGACCTTACGAGAGACACGGTACAAAATACATAATCACTGCACCCGGTTACAGGATGAAGTTTAAGGACTTACGTGACAGCAGAAACGGACTTGGCAGGAAGCTTGAGATAGACACCTTCGATGAAGAGAGCGGGCTTTTATGCACGACTCACTGGCAGTTCTACGATGGATTATCAGTTATACGCTCATACACTGAGCTAAAGAATGAAGGAACAAAGCCGTTTACGGTTGATTATGTATCATCCTTTGCACTTACGGGAATTGAGAAGGAAGGCATCCTTTCGCAAAACGACAAGCTTCGTCTTACTTATGCACACAACTCGTGGCAGAGAGAGCTTCAGTTCAGAACATACACTCTTTCAGAGCTTGGAATGGAATTATCACAGCCATACCGCTCACAGCGTTCCTCAAAGCCTATTGCGCTTACAAACACAGGCAACTGGTCAACAAAGGAATATCTGCCGATGGGACATCTTGAAAACATCGAGACAGGCTCTTCACTTTTTTGGCAGATTGAACACAACGGCTCGTGGCACTGGGAAATTTCCGACGTTGAGGGAAATCTTTATCTTCAGCTTTCAGGACCTACCGAAACCGAAAGCCACTGGTTCAAGACACTGAAGCCCGGCGAGACTTTCTGCTCTGTACCTTGTGCGGTTGGTGTTTCAATGGGCGGTATTGACGAATCTATGGCACAGCTCACAAACTACCGCAGGGCGATAAGACGCAAGAATGATGACAACGAAAAGCTTGCTGTCATTTTCAACGATTATATGAACTGCTTATGGGCAGACCCGACAACCGAGAAGGAGCTTCCGCTTATTGATGCTGCACACGAGGCTGGCTGTGAATACTTCTGCATTGACGCAGGCTGGTATGCTGACGGATACTGGTGGGACTGGGTCGGTGAATGGGAGGAATCCCGCAAGCGTTTCCCTAACGGTATGAAGGAGGTTACTGACTACATACGTTCTAAGGGAATGATTCCGGGTGCGTGGCTTGAACTTGAGGTTATGGGAATAAAATGTCCGCTTGTTGACACGGTTGCAGATGACAGCTGGTTCTTCACAAGACATCAGAGCCGCATCCATGACAGAAGCCGTTATCAGCTTGATTTCAGAAATCCAAAGGTTATAGAGCACGCTGACAAGGTTATAGAAAAGCTTGTTAACGTGTACGGCATCGGCTACTTAAAAATGGACTACAACATTGAACCGGGCATCGGAACCGAACAAAACTGTGAGAGCGTGGGACAGGGACTTTTAGAACATGAGAGAGCTTATCTCAAGTGGCTTGACAGCATATTTGTAAGATACCCTGACCTTATTATAGAAAACTGCTCAAGCGGTGGTCTGAGAATGGACTATGCACTTTTATCAAGACATTCAATTCAGTCGACCTCTGACGAGGATGATTACAGAATGTACTGCACAATTGCGGCAAATGCACCTGCGGCACTTTGTCCTGAACAGGCGGCAATCTGGTCTTATCCTATGCAGCAGGGTGACAATGAAGAGGTTGTTTTCAATATGGTAAACTCCATGCTTCTGAGAATACACCAGAGCGGTCATCTTGCGCAGATTTCCAAGGAACGCAAGGAGCTTGTATGGGAAGGCATAAGGGTATACAAGGAAATCAGACAGGACATAAAGAAGGCTGTTGCGTTCTGGCCTCTTGGTTTATCTAAATTTACTGACGAATGGGTGGCACTTGGTCTCAAGACTGAAGACAAGGCATATGTTGCTGTCTGGAAGAGAGTCAGCTCAAGTGACACGGTTATACTTCCTATAAGCTTCCTTAACGGCAGGGATGCAACTGCAAGGCTTATTTATCCTTCCTTCGGCGGCTGTGAATACAATCTCTCAAAGAACGGAAATCTCTCTGTCAGACTTTCCGGCGAATACAAGGCAAGACTTTTCGAGATAACATTCTGATATAAAAGCAGACTACATACACAAACGGCAAAAGCATCGGAAGCTCTCCGAAACGGGCATACGGTGTTTTAGTAGTTACAAGCTCCGCATATGCTTTGAGATGTGCAGCCTGCTTTGAGGTTTCTATTGCACTAACTCTGCCGTTTCTGTCTATTACGGCTGATATTCCGCAGTTTGCACTTCTGATTACACATCTGTCAAACTCGCAGGCTCTTATTATGCTGTGTCTGAAATGCATTTGTCTTGCGTAGCTGTTTTTAAACCACGAGTCATTTGTTGACACTAAGACTATCTGAGCGCCATCATTTATCTGTGGCAATAGAAGATGCGGATAGATACTTTCGATACAAATCAATGCACCGCAGATATAGTTATCAAAAGAAAGCGTTGTGCCTTCTTCTGATGCTTTAAGATTCGGCATTCCCTCTATTTCGAAAAACGGAGTATACTCGCCGAACGGGACAAGTATTTCTTTCAGGCGAAAGCTTTCCTCCCCTGCTACCTTAAGGGCATTATAGCGGTTTTCATCTTCTTCGAGGATACAGCCAAGCAAAATAGTCGCATCTGCACTTAACTGTTCTGTCAGCCTCTCCTCGCTATCTTTATCGAGAACTGACGGAACAGCGGTTTCGGGCAAGAGCACAATGTCATACTGCTCATCTGAAAACTTGCTAAGATAATCACAGTACCAATCGACAGCCTGCTCCTTTGACACAGAAAGCTTATCTGTTCCCTCCACCTCGCCTTGTATGACGAGCACTTTTACAAAGTCTTCGGTAGTTTTCTTTGCTGTATTTATTTTTCCATACAAAAGTGATGAGAACAGCAGGAGTGATATCAAAGTACAGCAGCTTGCGGTTTTTCTGACACTTCCCTCGCTCACCGAACGGACAAGCAGGTAGACAAATGAATTGACAAGAAGTATCAGAAGTGCGGTAAAGTTACCGCCGAAGATACCTGCAGTTGACAAAAGTTCAGGCACGGGAGTAAGTGACAGCTCAATTCTTGCCCATGGGTAGCCTATTACGGGTATTCTTTCGAGCAGGAGCTGTCCGAATGGATAGCAAAAGCAAAATGCAACAAGGGCTAATTCCCTTTTCTTAAGCACTAAAGACGGTGCGGTGCACAGTAGCATAACGGCTGTCTGATACACAGAAAGCAGGCTCAGACACAGCAAGCAAAGAAGAATGCCTGCAATCACGCTGATACCCAGTGCGTCGTACAGCGTCAGCAGATACGCATTAAGAAGTGTGTGGTACGTCAGAAAGAAAGCTGTAAGCTTTCCGGATATGTGCTCCTTGCTTTCTACTGAAAAAAACAGGGGCACAAAGCAAAATGATGCTACAATCGGAAGCTCTGTAATCTGCATAAGTGAGCACATAATTGCAGATGTTAAAGGGAGAAAATAATTTTTCACATATAAAGATTTATTCATAGAATTATTCTGTACTGAAAGGAGTGTAAAATTCGGTGAAAATTAAAAGTATACCAAGAGAGGCACTTGAAAAGCTTTGTTCAAACGGCTATGAGGCTTATCTTGTTGGCGGTTGCGTAAGAGACTACGCTATGGGAATTGAGCCTTATGACTACGACATATGCACCAATGCACTCCCGACAGAGATACTCTCTGTATTTTCAGGCTACAAGACTATTGAAACAGGAATAAAGCACGGAACTGTGACTGTTATTATAAATAATTCACCGATAGAAATCACGACTTACAGAAGCGACGGAAAGTACACGGCCCACAGGACACCTGAGCAGGTGGAGTTTGTAAGCGATTTGAAGAGCGACCTTTCAAGGCGTGATTTTACGATAAACAGCATATGCTGTGACAAGGACGGAAGGATTATCGATACTTTCGGCGGAATGGCGGATATTGAAAGAAAGGTTATACGTGCTATCGGAAATCCGTACACTCGTTTTGAAGAAGACGCTCTGAGGATACTGAGGGCTATAAGATTTGCTTCTGTACTCCGGTTTTCGATTGAAGAGAATACCGAGAAGGCACTCTTTGACAAGGCACCTCTGCTCGATTTTGTTTCTGCTGAGAGAAAGCTTACTGAGCTCAAAAAGCTTCTTCTTGGAAAGAACGTGACAGAGGTTTTATTGAGATACCGTGAGATTATTGCAAGGATAGTACCCGAAGTATCACGGACCTTTGACTTTGAGCAAAACTCACTGCATCACAGCTTTGATGTATGGGAACACATCTGCCGCTGTGTCGGAAGCATAGAGCCTGATGTTGTGTTGCGACTTACGATGCTGTTTCACGACACAGGAAAGCCTGACTGCAAGACTGTTGGAAAGAACGGGCGTTTTCACTTTAACGGACACATGCTGAAAAGTGCTGAGCTTGCGAGGGTTTCTCTTTCAAGGCTTAAGTGTGACAACGAAACCAGCGGGCTTGTATGCGAGCTTATCAAACAGCATGACAACAGAATCAAGAGCGATGCTTATTCGGTAAGGCGGTTTATTTCACAGCACGGCTGGGAGTTTTTTGACAGATATCTTAAAATCCGAAGAGCAGACATATCGGCACAGTCTGACTACTTAAGGCAGGAAAAGCTTTGTGACATAAATCAGATAGAAGCTGCTGCCAAGGAAATCTGTCAACGTAACGACTGCATTTTCCTCTACCAGCTCAATGTCAACGGTGACGACCTTGTTGTGCTTGGACTTCAGGGAAAGGCTATCGGGAGATGCTTACAAGATACACTTGACGCAGTTATGTGTGACGAAGTTTCCAACAAACGAGAAGAGCTTATATCATATATAAAAGAAAGGATTGGTGACTATGAGACTCAAAGCTCCTGACAGGGTCGGGATTATATTTATTGTTCTCACAATTGCACTCAGTTCTTTTATTTTCATAATGTCATCTCAGGATTCGACAGAATCTGCAGACACCAGCTCGGGAGTATGCGAGGCTATTCTCTCCTTCTTTGACAGCGAATACGATGACGCAACCGAAGAACAGAAGCTTCAAAAGATTGAGGCTCTGCAATTCTGGGTAAGAAAGGGCGCACATTTCTCTGTATACTGCGTTCTTGCGATATTTGCATTTTTAGCGATGAGGTCTGTGTTTACGGCATTACCTTTCGTTTTCTCGCTGATGTACTGCCTGCTGTTTTCAATATCAGATGAGATTCATCAGTCCTTTGTACCGGGGCGGTCATGCGAGCTGAGAGATGTTTGTATCGACTTTTCGGGTGCAATACTCGGAACAATTCTCATTATTCTTTTCCTTCGGATAATCTCAAAAAAGAAGACATAACAAAAGCGCTCTCCACAAAATAGTGGAAAGCGCATTTTTTATTCATTTTCAGTTGGCTCCGATTCATCAGATTCCTGTGGCTTTGCTTCCTCGGTTGTATTGTCAGAAAGCTCACCCTTCATAAGCTTTTCAAAGCCCACTCCGTCAATCTTTTCGTTCTTCATAAGATACTGAGCGATTTCGTGGAGCTTATCCATATTTTCAGAGATAAGCTTTTCACATTTTGTCATAGCATCTTCAACGATTGCTCTGATTTCGGCATCAATTTCACCTGCAACTCTTTCCGAGTAGTCAGGAGTGCTGCCGTAATCTCTGCCGAGGAACACTTCGTGTTCACCTCTGCCGTAAACGACAGGGCCGAGCTTTTCACTGAAGCCGTATCTTGTAACCATATTTCTTGCAGTTGCAGTTGCTCTTTCGAGGTCATTTGATGCACCTGTCGAGATATCATCAAGCACAAGCTTTTCAGCTACACGTCCGCCAAGCAGAACGATGATAGTTTCAAACATTTCATTTCTGCTGACGTATGACTTATCCTTTTCAGGAAGTGACATTGTAAAGCCGCCAGCCTGACCTCTTGGGATAATAGTAACGTGATGAACCTTATCCTGAGTTGGCAGGAAGTAATGACAGAGGGCGTGGCCGCCTTCGTGGTAGGCGGTAAGCTTCTTTTCCTCGTCTGTAACGACCTTCGACTTCTTTTCAGGACCTGCGATAACCTTAATAGCGGCTTCTTCGAGTTCTTTTCTTGTGATAGCCTTCTTGTTCTGTCTTGCAGCGAGGAGGCTGGCTTCGTTGACGAGATTTTCGAGGTCTGCACCTGTAAAGCCTGATGTTGACTTAGCGATTGTAGAGAGGTCAACGTCCGGTGCGAGTGGCTTATTTCTTGTATGAACCTTAAGGATTTCTTCTCTGCCCTTAACATCCGGGTAGTTAACATAAATCTGTCTGTCAAATCTTCCCGGTCGCAGAAGTGCAGGGTCGAGGATATCTCTACGGTTTGTACCAGCCATTACGATGATATTTTCGTTACCTGTAAAGCCGTCCATTTCAACGAGGAGCTGGTTCAATGTCTGTTCTCTTTCATCATGTCCGCCGCCGAGACCTGTACCTCTTTGTCTTCCGACAGCGTCGATTTCGTCGATAAAGATGATAGAAGGTGCATGCTTCTTAGCCTGGTCAAAGAGGTCACGCACTCTTGAAGCGCCGACGCCGACGAACATTTCTACAAAGTCAGAGCCTGAAATTGAGAAGAACGGCACGTCTGCTTCGCCTGCAACGGCTCTTGCCATAAGAGTTTTACCTGTACCCGGAGGGCCCATAAGGAGAACGCCCTTAGGGATTCTTGCGCCGATTTCGTTATACTTTCTTGGATTCTTGAGGAAGTCAACAATTTCTGCGAGCTCTTCCTTTTCTTCATCAGCACCGGCTACATCGGCAAAGGTTACCTTCTTATTAGGGTCAAGGTTCATCTTAGCGTTTGTCTTACTGAAGCTATTGAGCTTTCCACCGCCACCTGCTGACTTCATTGTAATCACGAAGAACGCAATCATAACTCCGAGCAGGATAAGTGTCGGGAGGAGGCTTATAAGCAGGCTGTTGTCCTTGATAGGCTCAAGGTTACAAACAAGCGGGTTTTCCGGATTTTTTGCGTTATACTGCTTGCGGTAATTTTCAGCATCACTGCCGAGGACCTCATTTACAAACAGAGAAACATTAGGTACTGTATATTCATACTCCTTATCCTCGCCGTCGAGCTTATAGGTAAGCTCACCGCTTCCGAGGTCAAGGTCAAACTCAGATACTCTGAGGTCATCGAAATAGGACATTATTTCAGAATAGTCCTTTTCGTCATCGTCATTACCGAGAGATGACAGGAGGAAAATAAGTCCTCCGACGATACATGCTGAAATCAGCAGATAGATTAACAGGCTCTTGAAGCCACTACTTTTGTTCAATATACCACTCCTTAAGTAAACTACATATTATTATAAAGCACATATGTGATAAATCAGTGATATGGTGAAATGGATATTTCAACACAATCAACTGAGGTATTATCTGCCATTACCCTTTGGGCACAGCCATAGCCTTCGACAAATACGGGACCTTCCTCATCTGCGATAAAGATAAAACTGTCACGCACATGGCGTGGAACATCCGCATTGAAAAGAGTCTTTATGCTTGAAGTATGCTCTCTTCCCGAAAGCTTTATTTTGTCGCCGTTTCGTCTGTTACGGATAACAGCAACTCCTATTATTTTATCACAATCTATAACGCACTTTGTAAATTTTTTGTTAACAATGCTTTTTTGCTCAAAATCATCCGTCTTTTTTACAATAAGCTTTTTATCGAAAAGCACCATTTCCAGTTCTTTTTGAAACGGATATTCAAAGGCTTCTACAGATATCGGAGTCTTCTCAAATGTAAGTATTCCGTTTTCTGAAGCGGCGAACAGCTCTTTGGAAAGTGTGATTTTTCCGCCTTCCTTACAAAGTCTGAGCAGGTCATTTATTCTGTCCTTTGACGGTTCTACACTGACCGCTGACAAGAGCCTTGATACTGTCATACCGCTGACCGGCTGTATGAGGCTTGATAAAAGCTGAGCGTCATACTTATTCTCCCCTATTGTTGCCTTATTTACGGCATCACAGACGAGGCTTTCTATAAGATTATCAGCCATTCGAAGATTTTCGGTTGTCGCAGCAAAGCTCTTTTCGAGTCCGCCATTGATTCTAAGAAGCTGGGGAACGACGTTAAGTCTTATTATATTCCTGCTACAATCGTCTACAAAATTCGTGCTGTCGCTTACATAATCAGCGTTTTTACATCTGAGGTACTCTTCTACCTCCTGCCTTGAGCAATTGATAAGCGGTCTTACGACATTATCACGCACGGGAGGGATACCGCAAACGCCTTTTATCCCACAGCCTCTTACGAGGTTGAGGATAGTTGTTTCAAGGTTGTCAGACAGAGTATGGGCTGTAGCGAGCTTATGGCAACCAAGGCTTTGCATTGCCTTATAGAACGCATCATAGCGGAGCTCTCTTGCACCCAGCTCAAGTGAGAGCCCGTTTTCCTCACAATATTCACGGACATTGAGCTTGAACACTGAGAGCTCAAAGCCATGTTTCTTACAGAAATCCACGCAGAAGCTTTCATCCCTGTCGCTTTCGCTTCCACGGAGGCAATGATTCACATGTACGCAGGCGACCTTATAGCCAAGCTCCTTCAAACACAAAGAGAGCGACACGCTGTCCGCACCGCCTGACAATCCGACGAGGACTCGTTCGCCCACTTTGAGCATATTATAGCTTTCAATAGTTTTACTAACCTTACTAAGCATATATTATCCTACATCTGCCTCATCTCTGTAATCTATGCTTCTGAACAGCGTGTACTCACCGAGCCAGCCGAGCTTTACGGTAGAGGTTGAGCCGTGACGGTTCTTCGCTACGATACACTCACTTGTACGCTGGTCTTCGCTTTCTTTATTGTAATAGCCGTCTCTGTACAGAAACAGGATTATATCAGCATCCTGCTCAATTGAACCTGATTCACGCAGGTCTGAGAGCATTGGTCTTTTATCCGGTCTTCCTTCAACTCCACGGTTGAGCTGTGAGAGTATGATTACAGGAATTTTAAGCTCCTTAGCCATAAGCTTGAGCTGACGTGTAATTTCAGAAATTTCTGTTACACGGTTTGTATGTCTGTTCGGGCTTGACATAAGCTGGAGATAGTCTATGATTACAAGTCCGCAATTCGGTATTCTTCTTGCCTTCGCTTTAATCTGCGGAACGGTAATACCGGGAGTTTCGTCGAGATATATCGGCATTTTGGCGAGCTCGTCAGCGCCCTTTGCAAGCTGTTTCCACTCTGATGCTTCGATAACACCTGAACGCAGAGAGTTATTATTTACGAGTGCTTCAGATGCAAGCATTCTTGTAACGAGCTGTTCCTTGCCCATTTCGAGTGAAAAGATAGCTACACTTCTTGAGCCTTGCTTCTTACACACATTTGTAGCGAGGTTCAAGGCAAATGCAGACTTACCCATACCCGGTCTTGCAGCGAGAACGATGAGGTCGGTATCATTAAGACCTGTCATAACTGCGTCGAGCTTTTCAAAGCCTGTTTTTGTACCGAGGTATTTTTCCTTATCCTTACCGCTAATCTGCTGAAGCTTTTCGAGTGCAGGAACGATGACGTCGTCGATTCTGCTCATTCCGTCAGACATTCTTCCCTGTCTGATTTCATAGATTTTCTGCTCTGCACTATCGAGAAGTGTTGAGGCATCGACAGACGAATCCCCGGACATTCTGAGAATATCGTTTGCAGCGGCAATAAGAGTACGCTTCTGGTACATCTGGTCTACTATTTCGCAATAGCTCCTGATGTTAGAAACAGAAGGCACGCCTTCCATAATTCCACTGAGATATGTCTTTGCCATAGCTTCGGTCTGGAAGATACCCATAGAGACAGCTTCATTCACGAGCACGACAAAGTCGATATCTCTGCCTACAGAAAAAAGTCTTACTATTATGCTGAAAAGCTTTTTATGATTTTCCTGATAGAAATATTCCGGCTTCAGAAGCTCTACAACAAGCGGTATTACACCTGCATCGACGAGCATACTTCCGAGGACAGTCTGCTCCGCTTCGATGCTGTTCGGCTGTTCGAGGCCGAGAAAATCATTATTCGTTTTTAAATCCATTATTCCTCAACTGCCTTAACTGTCATTTTAAAGCTTACGCCCTGTGAGAGCTTGATTTCGGCTGTAAAGTCACCGAACGCTTTAATTTCAGTACTGAGATTAATCTTCTTCTTTTCGATTGAAACGCCGAATTCCTTAGCGATTGCATCAGACACATTCTGAGCTGTAATTGCGCCGAAGAGCTTACCGCCCTGTCCTGCCTTAGCCTTTATTGAAACAGCCTTGCCATCGAGCTTTTCCTTGATAGCGAGGTTTTCAGCCTTTTCAACGTCAAGCTTGTGCTGAGCGGACGCCTTCTTTCCGTTGAGCTCATTGATATTCTTTGCAGTTGCTTCTACTGCGAGTCCTTTTCCGATAAGGAAGTTTCTTGCGTAACCGTCTGCGACATTGATAACGTCGCCGGCTTTACCGCTTCCCTTAACGTCCCTTATTAAAATAACCTTCATAACAAAACATTCCTTTCAAATTTATACTGAGGTAGATTTTTCGATATAGTCATCAATTGCAGCAACAAGTCTGTATCTTGCTTCACGCAGCGAAGTATCAAGCTGGGCACCTGCCATTGTCTGATGTCCGCCTCCGCCGAGCACTTCCATAACAAGCTGGACATTGAAGTTTCCGAGACTTCTTGCTGAGATGCTGATTTTTCCGTCTGTTTCATAGAGAACAAACGAAGCATTGACACCCGTAATTCCGAGAAGCTCGTCCGCAGCCTGAGGAGCGGCTATACGCATTGTCGGAGAGGTTGCTCTTGCTGTTGCAAGGGCACAGCCCTTATAGACTTCTGAGTTTGTAATAAGCATTGATTTCTGCTGATATGTTTCAATCGAGCTTGCAAACATATTCTTTACAGACACTGTATCTGCGCCGAGCTTTCTGAGGTAGGCTGCAGCTTCAAAGGTTCTGACACCCGTTCTCATAACAAAGTTCTTTGTATCGAGCATGATACCTGCAAGCAGTGCTTCTGCTTCGTTTGCAGAAGGCTTACAGTCGTTGCCGAAATACTGCACGAGCTCAGCAACCATTTCAGATGCTGAAGAAGCGTGAGGCTCATGGTAGAAGATAACCGGATTATCAATTGACTTTACCATTCTTCTATGGTGGTCGATTACCACAACTCTGCCACAAGCTGCGAGCAGCTCTGTGCTATCGACAAAGTCCGGGTTATGAGTATCGACTACGATAAGCAGAGACTTTTCATCTACGTTTTCGCAAGCAACGGCGGGAGCGAGGAAGAAGTTATCCTTCTCCTTATCAGCCATATAATCAATAAGCTGTGAAGCGAGATTCTTCTGAGGGTCAACAACGACATAGGCGGCAGTTCCATGTTTTCTGATAGCAGCACAGAGACCTGTTGCGGCACCGACTGCGTCAAGGTCTGCATTACTATGTCCCATAATAAACACTCTGCTGCTTTCGTCGATAAGCTCCATCAGGGCACTTGCAATCATTCTGGTTCTTACCTTTGTTTGTCTTTCTACGCCCTTAGACACACCGCCATAGAATTCAAAGCCATTTTCGGTTTTTACGGCTGCCTGGTCTCCACCTCGTCCAAAGCACATATCGAGGCCCTGCTTTGCGAATTCCGCACTTTCTGCGAGAGTTTTTCCGCCGAGTCCTACGCCTATTGACAGCGTAACGGTTGAACGCTCACCTACTGCGATTTCTCTTGCTTTATCGAGAATTTGGAATCTTGAATCGACCATTTTCTTTAAATATCTGTACTCGAGCACAACAAGGAACTGTGTTGCAGAAAGCTTTCTTACTACGCCTGTTGTAGAATCAAAGAAAGCCTCCATAAGCTTTTCAAGCTCTGCGTAGACATTTGCTTTTTCGCTTTCTCTGAGGTTCTGCAAAAGGTCCTCGTAGTTATCGACAGCGACGAGCATAACAGACGGTCTTGACTGATTATACTCAAAATCGAGCTCTACGTAGTCTGTGATTTCATTGAAATAGACCATCGAAAGAGTTGTTTCATTGCTATCATTTTCGATAGCTCTGACTCTATAGAACTTATCATTGAGGTTTATAATATTGCCTTTTGGGGAATAGAGCTTTTCAAAATCGAACTGAGCAAGGTCACCGATATACAATCTATATGCAGTTTCTTCCTTGAGAACTGCTGAATCAAACTCCTTATTCACCCAGATAATCTGCTTCTTTTCGTCGATAATAACGACAGGCGCGGGGAAATTATAGAGCGATTCCTTTTCGGTTTTTGTAATCTGCGCAGTTGTTTTCATAATATACTTCTTGAGCATATTTGAAGATATGATAGCCATCACGAGGACGACTATTGTACCGCATATTGAAACTGCAAGCAAAACTGCCCCGAAGGCAGACTTTGACGGGGTGTTATACATATTCCACGACGCTATTATTGCTGTCAGTGAAACGACCGTCAGGATAAGATACTGTATTACATTATTGTTCTTCATTTTGCATAATGCCTCACACACATATTATTACTTTATATTTTACTATATTGAATTAAAAAAGTCAATGAAAAGCTGGTATTCATTTTAACAATCTACCCTTACACTGAGTATAATGTAATAAACACATTTTGAGGTGCGACGATGGATTCAGAACGTATTGGCAGAGACTCGGTTAAAATTACTGTTGACAGGATTACTGCGGACAGATTTGAGCTTGCTATCAAGAATTTTACTGCTGACATATACTCGGCACTTCTTGTTATATCAATTGTATTGGCGGCACAAGAAAGGCACAGCATTAATTTTACAGACAGTCACATAAGCATTGAGCTTATAAAGTCCACTGACGCAGGTGTTATATACATTTCGAGGATAAGAAGCAGGTATCGTTTATCACAAAAGCGCAGCTATCATTTCCCATCAAAAAGAAAAATGCTACACTGCATTTTTGAAGATGCAAGCTCGCTTACAAGATTTATTATGTCAACGCATCCCTGCACTTTTTTATCTTCACGGTTTTACTCTGACGGTACTGTACACATTCTCTCCGTTGAATACAAGACAGACTATCAGAAGTGCTTCATCAAAGAAAAAGAGCTGTGCCTCTACAATGAGGGACACAGCTTTCCTGCTGATAATAATTTTACGGAGATTCTCTCAGATGATGCAATCGGTCAGCTCAGAGACTTTTTATTTTAGAAATCTCAGCCGCCATATCCTTTGAATTAAAGAGATATGAGCCTGAAACAATGACATTTGCACCCGCTTCGATAACGGTAGAAATAGTATCGTTATTTATACCGCCATCTACCTGGATATCGACCTTCTGAGAAAGCTCGTCGCAATACTTTCTGAGAAACTTTATTTTATCAATTGTATCGTAGATAAATGACTGTCCACCGAAGCCCGGTTCTACTGTCATAATGAGAACCATATCGACAAGCTCGATATACTTGAACACTTCGTTCACAGGAGTTGAAGGCTTAACAGATATACCGACCTTTTTACCGTACTTTTTGATTTCATTAATTGTTGCAAAAACATCGCTGCAGGCTTCGATATGAAATGTAATGATATCCGCACCTGCTTCTGCAAAAGCCTTCACATATCTTATAGGTTCGTTTATCATAAGGTGGACATCGAGCGGTATTGTTGCCGCTTTTTTTGCTGCCATAAGAATCGGTATACCGAAGCTTATATTATTGACAAACGCACCGTCCATTACGTCAAAGTGTATCATATCACTTCCGCTTGTCTGAGCACGTTTTATTTCATCGCCAAGGTTCAGAAAATCGCAGCTTAGCAGAGACGGAGAAACCTTAATCTTCAATTTTATCACCCATCATATAGAACTTTGTAATATAATTATAACCCAAAACATTATTTTCGTCAATTGTCGAAATAGCTATAATTACAATGAGTCCGAAACACATTTGTGTGCATCGGACTCACATCTATATTAACAGAAGGCTTTATATCTTCTGATAATACATAATATGCACTTATACTATCCTTTGCGACAGCCATTTACCACAGCACGCAAAAAGAGCGAAGCATTCGCCTCGCTCTTAAAATGTCCTATTTAAGCTTTAAGTTTCTGGTGGTCTCACTCCAAACTCTTAGATATTCAGATTCGATACGTTGCGTACAATCATACACAACACTCCTTTTTTAGAAACTTATCTTTTAACTCTCGGCATCTCTGCCAAGCCTTACTTAAGCCATTGGACTCACCTTTCAAATCAGATTTTTGGTCGGTTCAAGCTAACGTTTCTGGTGGAATCACTCCTGTCAGATTAAATATTCATAAGCTTAGTGCTGAATTTCATATGCACCACTCCGAATCATTTTAGCTTTTTAATATCTTACTTCACCTGCGAAGTAATTATCTCATTGGACTCACCTTTTCATTAATTACTTGAATTCAATTACCTCTCATATACTTTGCTAAGGGGTTATGCAAATCAGTACATCGGACTCACTCCTACATTTTATTTCTTGATTCTATTCCTCAGCATTTTCGTAATCATTTTAATCGCCTCATTTAAAGGTCTTTATTATATATTCAGTTTTAGATTTCGTTCCCGGTATATTGCATTGACTTATTGCTTGATTCTCCTGTTGCAGCTCTCGGGTTCCTTCTCTTAAACTTTATGTCTTGAACCAGTCGGCCTATCGCCTGACTCTTGTCCCCTTTTATCTAAGAACCTCTGTGCCGCCCGGGTAACATGATGTTATGATTTCACTGTCCACGGGACTCACCACTTTCTTTACTGATTTCAGAATTTCTATGTATCAAAGCTACTTGTTTTGATATGTGTAGCATTTGTAGCTTGGATATTGTTCACAGCTTCTGAGCTTTAAGTCCGAGAGCTTCAGGTTCCCTCTCGGTTTTCCTTGCTTCTCTTTCCTTGACTATACTATAGCACACTTTTTGTAACTTGTCAATAGTTTTTTCAACATTTTATAATATTTTTTATTTAACATTACTTTTACAGATAACATCTTGACTTTCTTTTTAAAATAAGATATAATAAAAGTGTTGCAGCGGTTTAGTACTGCAATTTTTTATATTTTGAGATTATGGAGGCTATACCAATGACTGATAACGAACTCGATTATACACCTGACCTTTACACACTTGTTGATGATGAAGGCAACGAGCAGACCTTTGAGATGCTTGACTGCATGGAGTGTGAGGGCGAAACCTACTATGCACTTACTCCTTACCCTGAGAACCTTGACACAGACGGCGAGGTTGTAATTCTCAAGAAGATTATTGAGGGTGACGAGGAAATCATGGCTTCTATCGAAGATGACGAAGAGTACGAAAGAATCGGCAACAAGTTCATGGAGAGAATTGCTGAGATGTTCGAATTTGACGAAGAAGAGGCTACCGAAGAATAATCCCCCGGCACAATTATCCTGTTGATTTTTCATAAGAGATATGGTATAATCTAAACAGAAAAGATTTCTGCCTTGTGCGAGTGCACAGCTTTTATAATCCAACACTTGATAAAAGGAAGTCCTGCTCTTTTTGCGGATTGCAGACCTCCCGCCACCACCGCTTTTGCCGTGTGTGATACGGACGCTGGGAGCAACGAAACAAAAAGGGGGACATTATCCACCCTGCTAAAGGCGGGTTTTATTTACTGTGTATCGGCAAGGCGGAGTTATTTTAAAAAGCACATCGGCATACGACTTAATGTTCGTATGCCGGTTTTTTATTGTCCCACGCAGTTTAAAAATGACAGACTTGACATCAGAATATACGCCGTATCGCTTTCTGTTGTATGAATGTCTTTTGTACGGTAGCTTTTATAAAGCTTGCCGATTATTCTGTCGCTATAGTTATACGGTTTATCCCGAGTCATTTTTAAAGTAATTCTGTCAAAGGAATTCCCGAGCAGCTCGTGGAGTCTGTTTTCATACTCAAAGTGCTTTATTATACCGCCCTTGAAGCATTCGTTATGGGCATAGGTAAAGCTATCCTGGACATAGTGCAAAGCTACGCCTATTCTGAACCAGTCTGCAGGGCTTTTTGCTTCTTGTTTTTCAAAGCAGCTCATTGTATTACTGATGAAGCGTCTACTATACCTATATGAATGTCCTTTAAGCCCGTTGCCCTTAAAGTAGCTGAACACATTTACATCGGGAAAAACAGAGCCGAGGACAAATGCCGCTCTTTTAACAGGACAAAAACAAAGCCCGATTTCTTTTGAAAGATATCGGGCAATAAAATAATGGTCTTTAGTCTGAATAATAATCACCCCTGCTATTTTACGCAGGCGGGCTTTTATTATACTTCCATAATTACAGGAAGAATCATAGGGCTTCTCTTGGTCTTTGAATAGATAAAGCTTGAGAGTGCGTCCTTCATTTTTGTTTTCATTGTATTCCACTCACGGGTATTTGAGTCGAGGCACTTTTGGAGAGTTGTATAGAGTATGCTCTGTGCTTCGTTCATAAGCTCCTCAGATTCTCTTACATACACAAAGCCTCTTGAAACTATATCAGGTCCTGAGAGAATCTCACCCGTTGCACTGTCTATTGTAGCAACCGCTATAATAAGTCCGTCTTCGGCGAGAAGCTTTCTGTCACGCAGGACTATTGAGCCTACGTCACCTACACCGAGTCCGTCTACAAGGACTCTTCCGGCAGGAACGGTGCCTGTAACCTTCATTTCAACTCCGTCACTTTCGATGACATTTCCTATACTTGTGATGATGATATTACTATCGGGAATACCGATTGCTCTTGCAAGCTCTGCGTGCTTCTGGAGATGCTTATACTCGCCGTGCACAGGGATAAAGAACTGCGGCTTTGTCAGTGAAAGGATAAGCTTGAGCTCCTCCTGGCAGGCATGTCCTGAAACGTGCACCTCGTACATACTTTCATATACGACGTTTGCTCCGCTTTTCATAAGCTCGTTTACTACCTTTGTAACGTGCTTTTCATTACCGGGGATTGGTGTCGCAGAGATAATGATAAAGTCCTCAGGTGTAACGTTTACCTGTCTATGCATACCGTTTGAGATTCTTGAAAGTGCAGACATAGGCTCACCCTGGCTGCCTGTTGTAACGATAACGAGCTTTTCAGGTGGGTACTTATTGACACATTCGATATCAATAAGTATTCCGTCGGGCACCTTAAGATAGCCGAGCTCGATACTCTTTCCGATTACGTTTACCATACTTCTGCCGGACACCGCAACACGTCTGCCTGTTCTTACGGCATTGTCGATAATCTGCTGGATTCTGTGGATATTTGAAGCAAAGGTTGCGATGATAATTCTCTTACCCTCTGCTGTACCAAACAGCTTTGTAAAGCTTTCCCCTACCTTACGTTCGGTCATTGTATAGCCGGGTCTTTCGGCATTGGTAGAGTCACTCATAAGTGCGAGGACTCCTCTGTTGCCGAGCTCTGCAAGTCTTGCGAGGTCAATTATTCCGCCTTCGATTGGTGTATAGTCGACCTTGAAGTCACCTGTATGGACAATGACACCTGCCGGAGTATGGAACGCCATACCGCATGCGTCAGGTATTGAATGGTTTACTCTTATAAACTCTACTGCCATACAACCAAACTTAACAGTTTGTCTCGGAGTAACAACATTGAGCTTTGCAGTCTCCAAAAGTCCGTGTTCCTTGAGCTTTCCTTCAATAAGTCCTATTGTAAGTCTTGTAGCGTAGATAGGGACATTCATCTTCTTGAGGAAATACGGTATACCGCCGATATGGTCCTCGTGACCGTGTGTGATTACCATACCCCTTACTCTATCGATATTCTTCTCTACATATGTGAAGTCAGGAAGCACGATATCAACGCCCGGAAGGTCGGTATCCGGAAAAGCCATACCGCAGTCTACTATGATTATATCGTTTGCGCACTCGATACAGGTAAAGTTCTTGCCGATTTCGTTAAGACCGCCGAGCGGGATAATCTTAACAGGTGTTTTTCTCTGTGGCTCTCTTACTGTCTTTTCCTTAGCAGCAGGAGTCTGACGCACTCTGCGTGCCTTCTGCTTTAAGGCCGAAATTTCGTTATCCGCCTTTACTGCGGCTCTTGCAGTTCTCGGAGCAGGTCTTTCCTGCACACTTGTTTTTGGTTTGAGCGAATTCTTAATCACCGGAATATTCCTCTTAGGCACGTCGATAGTTATAACATCTGTAAGCCCTTCGAGGTTTGTTTTTCTTTTTGAATTATTCTTTGTTCTCATTATTTGTTTTATCCGCAAGGGTGCCTTTTACTTATAACTGCACAGCAAAACAAGGCTATCCCCTTATATATCGGAAATAACTCCTTTCTCATATTTATTATGTAATTCACGAAGCTTGTAAGTTGATACACGCAATAAGATGATATCAGTTGTAAGATTGCGGTATCGGAATTTTTAATATAGCCGAACAATAGACATTACAAATATTATATATCGCATATTTTCTTTTGTCAAGCAATTAGATTATACATTGTCAAAACCGCAGAATTTGACGAAACTCAAAAGATAACAATTAAAGATTTTCACAAACAAAAAGCGTATCAGCAGGACGCCGACACGCTTTGCTTTTTTATTCAAATATACTGCACTTCTTGGAAGTTGCCTTTATTCCGTACTCGCCGTTTATGAGCTTATCGCCCCAGTCTGCAGAGAGCTGTGAGCCGTCCCATGTAAGTGCGATGTCGAGGTATTCAACGCCACCGCCGTTACCCTTCCAGCTCCAGCCGAGGTATCCTATACCCTGCTCTTCGCAATACTGCATCAGGTAATCTTCCTTAACATCACCGTCAGAATGTGTATAACCGAACTCGCCCACGCAGATACAGAGGTTCTGCTCTCTTGCGCCGTCGAGTATGCTCTTGATTTTCTTTTCGCTTCCGCCTGCTGTTCCGTACATATGCACAGAGAACATTGTATTACCGAGCACGTCTGAAGCAAGGACATCTGCTCCTCTTTCAGCGATACACTGGCCGTGCTGTCCCCATCCGCCTGCGTCTACCATAATGGTATTCTTGATGCCTGCGTCACGAAGCTGTGGGATTATCTTTGCGTAGTTGTTTGCCCAGAAGCCGCTGAGGCTTGAGCCCATCCACTCGTTTGCGATATTAAGGATAACATATTCCTCGTTACCGATGAGGGCATCCTTTATTTCAATCCAGTAGTCACAGATTGTCTGGAGAGTTTTTGCGTTATCTTCGCCTGTACCGTCGTGCACCTCAAGGACAACGACAAGGTCATTCTGCTTACATGCTTCGATTACACGGTTTACATCCTCAAGGTTATTCTTCGACCATGACTTACCGCAGGCAAGAACAATTCTGACAGAATTACAGCCTGCATCTGCGATAGCAGGAATTGCGTCATACAAAGCTCCGTTGAACCATGTATGTGCGTGGTTTACACCTCTGAAGATAAACTCATTTCCGTTTGCGTCCAAAAGCTTTGTTCCTTCTACCTTAAAGCCGCCGTCAGAAGCGTCTTCTGTTCCGGAAGGTGTTGAAGAATCTTCCTCAGATGAGCTTGTATCCACATTTGAAGAATCGGTCCGGCTTTCAGCTACGCTGCTTGAAGGTGCTGATGTTGTATCATTTACCGATGACGAATCTGAACCTGCACAGCCTGCCATACCAAACAGCATTACAACAGGGAGCAGCAACGATAATAACTTCTGTTTCATAAGAGTTCCTCCGAACATAATAATTATATTTTCATTATACAGGTGCTATGATAACTTTTCAAGTAGATATTTTTCATCTATAACGATTAAGATTGTTAATTTTTTTAGATTAAGTTGCGTGTAATCGATTAATGGTGTATAATTAGATTATGTTTTGTAAACGGAGGTTATTTAATGGATAAGAATACACTTGAATCAACAATAAAAATGCTTGAGAGGACTGCTAAGGCTCTCAGAGAAAACAACATGGCTGCATATATTTGTGAGACTAAGGAAGACGCTCTCAGGCAGGTTGAAGAGCTTCTTTGTGACGGCGCAAAAATCGGAAGCGGCGGTTCTATGTCACTTCAGGAATGCGGCGTTATGGAGCTTCTGAAGTCCGGCAGATACAATTTCATTGACAGGACAACCTACCCTGCTGAAAAGATGGGAGATTGCTATGCTGACATGTACACAGCGGATTTCTATCTTTGCTCTTCAAATGCGGTAACTGAAAAGGGTGAGCTTTACAACGTTGACGGAAACTCAAACAGAGTATCTGCGATATGCTTTGGTCCTAAGAAGGTTATTATGGTTGTTGGTGCAAACAAGATTGTTGCAAATCTTGACGAGGCTGCAAACAGAGTCAAGAGAGTTGCAGCACCTGCAAACTGCATAAGACTCGGCTGCAACACCTACTGCAAGGAGACAGGTGTATGCATGGGCGTTGACAAGGGTATGACAGATGGCTGCAAGGGTGACACAATCTGCTGCAATTATCTCATATCCTCAAAGCAGAGGCACAAGGACAGAATCAATGTTATTCTTGTTGCTGAGACACTCGGATATTAACAGAGGTGTATTATGAAAAGACTTAAAAGATTACTTATGATTATTATGTCTGTTTGTGTGTTTGCTTCCTGCAGCAGCACAGACAGCAGTTCACAGTCCGCCACTGATTCAAACAGCAGTTCCTCGCTGGTTACATCAGACAGCAAGCCTTCTGGTAACAGCAAGCCTGATGATGACAATAAGGACGATTCAGATGAGATAGCTGAGTCTACAATGCCGATACTTGAGATACAGACTGTAAACCAGGAAAAGAACGCACTCGACTTTGTTACAAAACCTGTTGCAGAGCATGTATCAGAGCAGATTGCGACATGGACACCGAACTACGTTATGCCGCCTGCTCCTTACTACGAGACTTGTAATATTACTCTTACAGGCACAGACAAGAGCGTACTGCTGGACGCTGTTGAGGGACAGGTCAAGGTCAGAGGAAACTGGACTACGACCTATGACAAGAAGGCTCTGAGAATAAAGTTTACAGAAAAGCAGAATATGCTTGGACTCAATAACGGGGCACAGTTTAAAAACTGGCTTCTCCTTGCTGAGTACAAGGACGCTTCGATGCTCAGAAACAAATCTGCTCTTTCAATTGCAAGAGAGATACTCGGTGAAGACGGGCTGTACTGCTCCGACGCTGAATTTGTTGAGGTTTATATCAACGGCAAATACTGGGGTGTATATCTTCTTGCGGAACAGCAGCAGATAAACGAAAACCGAGTAAGCATTACTGAGGGTGAAAAGGACTACACGGGAACAGACATCGGCTATCTTCTTGAGTTTGACGGATATTACTATATGGAAGATGAGCTCAATCAGTTCTATTTTGACTATCACAACAACGCAAAGCTTATTCCTTTTGACGAAAACGGCGGAAGCGGTAAGACTATCACATGCATAGGACATGATAAGAAAAAGGTTGGAATGTCGATAAAGAGCGACATATACAGCGAGGAGCAGCGTGATTTTATTGCTTCCTTCACAGAGAATGTATACAACATAATGTACTATGCTGCATACGAGGACAGGGCTTTTGTCTTCAATTCCGATTATACCGCTATTGAAGAAACAACTGACATAACTCCGCAGGAGGCTGTTGAGAGAGTTGTAAATGTAAACTCACTTGCTGATATGTACATTGTAAGCGAAATCACCTGTGATGCTGATATCTACTGGTCAAGCTTCTATATGAGCGTTGACTTTGGCGAAAACGGCGACAAGAAGCTCACCTTCACAGCACCTTGGGATTATGACTCTTCTATGGGAAACAAGGACCGCTGTGCTGACGGAACAGGCTTTTATGCTGCGAGCATTGTACCTGATGTTGACGGAAACTACAAGACTGTAAACCCTTGGCTCACAGTTATTATGTACGAGGACTGGTATCAGGACATTATCAGAAGCAAGTGGACAAAGGCATACGATGACGGTGTTTTCTCACGTGCACTTGATATGATTGAAAGTGACAAGAGCACTCACAGCGACGCCTTTGAGAGAAACTACGACAAGTGGAACAACATCATAAATAACGGTGCATTCTCAAATGAGCTGTCCTACGGTGCGGCACAGTGCAAGACACACGAAGAGGCAACCGATTATCTTTACAACTGGCTTGAAACAAGAATTGAATTTCTGAACGATTACTGGCACGAATAATTATCAAAGCTTACGAAGGGAGGGACTTTCCGCATGGACAAGAACGTTATTGCCTTCAGTGGCAAGTTCCGTGACTACCAGCAGAGAGTTCTCTCAAACGCAGACAAGCATCTGGGGGACGGAAAAATCAACATCGTTGCGGCTCCTGGAAGCGGTAAGACTGTACTCGGACTTGAGCTTATAAGACGAATAGGTTCGCCTTGCATTGTTCTCTCCCCTACAACTGCTATAAGAGAGCAATGGGGACAGCGTTTCAAAGAGCTTTTCCTTAGAGACAAGGAACAGTTTGACAGCTTGTTTTCAAACGACCTGCACAAGGTTTCTTTTCTGAATTCTGTTACATATCAGGCACTTTACACGGCTGTTGAAAAGGTTCCTGAAAATGCTGACGGTGACACAGACTGTTCAGACATTGACCTTTTCGAGCTGATGAAGGCAAACAACATAAAGACAGTTTGTCTTGACGAGGCACATCATCTTAAGAACGAATGGCACAAGGCACTTGAGAGGTTTATAGCTTCACTTGACAGTGATGTTAAAATCATTGCACTTACTGCAACGCCTCCATACGACTCTGAGAGCAACGAATGGAAGCGATACATTTCGATGTGCGGTGAGATTGACGAGGAGATATTTGTTCCTGAGCTTGTTGCGCAGAATACTCTTTGTCCGCATCAGGACTACATATATTTCAGTTTCCCTACAAAGGAAGAAACACTGGTCTGGGGACAACACAAGGAAAATGCTTTTTCTGTGATTTCTCAGATAGGAAAGCTTCCGTTTATCAGTCTCATACACAAGAAGGTAAACTACCCGCAGAGCTACGAGGAGCTTATTGAAAACGCAGACGACAATCTTGCTCTGCTTATTCTTTTAAAGCACTACGGATACATAATCAATGACAAAATAATAAGAGAGCTATCGGGAAGAAAGACTCTTCCGCCATTTAACGAGGCACACGCTCAGAGGGCTGTACAATATCTGCTTGACGGCAATATTCTAAGCGATGAGCAAAAGGATGAGCTTATCTCTCTTCTCAAGCAAAACTCTGTTATTGAAAAGAAAAAGGTATGCTTTTCTCTTGGTGACAGGCTCAAGCGCTCGCTTATTTCTTCCGTCGGAAAGCTTCAGAGCATAAGGTCAATTGTTAAAAGCGAAGAGGCTTGCATGGGACAAAAGCTTCGCATGCTTATTCTGACAGACTTTATAAACAAAGACGCTGTTTCAAAGATTGAGACAGACGAGCAGTTCACCTCGATAAACATAGTAAGCATATTTGAGACCCTGCGTCGTGAAAAGCCTGCTTCTAAGATTGGTGTACTGTCAGGCTCGCTTATAATACTGCCTGACAGTATTGACTTATCAGCGGTAAAACACAGCAGGACACCCATCGGAAAGACAGGCTACAGCGTTGTTGATTTTCCGGGAAGCACTCACCGTGCGGTAGATTTTGTGGGAAATCTTTTTTCACGGGGTGAGTTGCAGATACTCATTGGCACAAAGTCACTGCTTGGTGAAGGCTGGGATTCACCTTGCATTAACTCTCTTATTCTTGCGAGCTTTGTAGGAAGCTACGTTCTTTCAAATCAGATGAGAGGAAGAGCCATCAGAATTGACAAGCAGAATCCCGACAAGGTATCTAACATATGGCATCTTGTTACGGTTGAGCCTTCCTACATATTTGCAGAAAACAAGCTTCAGCAGGCAGCTTCCCGTCTTTCATACGACAAGGACACGCTTGTTTCCTGCGACTATGACATACTTAAGAGACGTTTTGATTCATTTATGGGACCTTGCTATACCGGAGAAAGCATTGAAAGCGGAATTGAACGAATTACGGCAATTTCTCCTCCATACAACAAAAAGGGCATTGAAAGAATAAACGAAGATATGCTCAGGCTTTCTGCTGACAGGCAGGGTGTTTTAGAAAAATGGAAGAGCAGAGTTGGTGACGGAAGGTTTGCTGTATCCTCTATAAGCGACATTCCTAAAGAAAACAAGATTCCGATATACGGCTTTGTTGATTTCGGTTTACAGATGATACTTTGCTTTATTTACGGAATGATTCTCAGGTCTATGGTTACTTCTGCGACACGCTCCTCGGCACTTACCGTCGGCGGAATTATAACTCTCGTTATACTGACAGTCATCCTATTTAACCTCACAAAGAGACTTGTTACTCATTTCTCTCCTGCCCGTTCGATAAAGCTTCTTGGAAATGCTTTATACAAGACGATGACAGAATGTCAGATTATTTCGCCGTCTGCGAAGGTTGAGACAATATACGACAAGAAGAGCAGGTATGTTATTATGTATCTGAGAAATGCAAGCATCAACGACCAGAACATTTTCAACAATGCTATGACTCAGATGCTTTCACCGATTGCAAATCCGAGATACATTATCATCAAGAAAAGCATTTTAGGGATGTACAACTACACGATTTCGTTTGTTTGTCCTGAGGTGCTTGGAAAGAAGAAGGAATACGCACAGGCACTTTCTGAAAATCTCAGGAAGCTTGGAAGCCGATTTGAGCCTGTATACACTCACAGAGAGGGCGGACGAAAGCTTATACTACGTTGCCGCAACAACTCATACATTACCTACAACGACCGCTGCATAAAACGTGCCCTTGGCATAACAGACAAATAAGACACAAAAAAGGTCAACGAACACCGGTTTCGTTGACCTTTGATTTTTATAACCCAGCTTTATAGACCATTGCTATAATTTCTGCACAGCGTTTTGTTCCCAAGAGACCGCTGTTGAGACAGAGGTGGTAGCACTCCTTATCTGTCCATTTACGCTTTGTATTTGCGTGATAGAAGTCCGAACGCTTTTTATCAAACTTCTTGATAACATCCTCAGCTTCGTCGTCAGCTATTCCGTAGACATTTATTGCTCTGTCAAATCTCTTTTCGTAATCCGAATAGATATACACATTGAGCGAACGTACGATATTTTTAAGGATATATCCTGCACATCTTCCGACTATGATGCTGTTTTCATTTCTCACAACATCGGTGATTATCTTTGTTTCCTCTGCAAATATTCTTTCTGAAACAGGCAGTTCATCTCTGCCCGGCTTGAGCATTGACAGACCGAAAAGCAGAAAGTTTGTAGAGGTTTCTTCGGCAAACTCGACCATATCCTTTGGTACTCCGCAGTTTTCCGCAGCCTTTTCAAGTATATCGTGGTCATGACAAGGAATACCCAGCATCTCCTCCAGAAGCTTTCCTATTTCACTTCCGCCACTTGCATATTGTCTTTCGATTGTTATAGAATGAAACGCCGGCATAATAAATCCTCCTAACGACTTTATAAAAAAATGATAGCATTTTTATATTATATTGTCAAGTAAAAAAGCAGACCGCAAATTTATGCAGTCTGCCAAGAATTACTTTTCAATCTGTCCGAGTGAGAGTGCTTTGAGGTACGCATTTATAAAGCCGTCGAGGTCGCCGTCCATAACACCGCCGACATTACCCTGCTCATAGCCTGTTCTATGGTCTTTTACGAGGGTATAAGGCATAAAGACATATGAACGAATCTGAGCACCCCAGGCGATTTCCTTCTGCACGCCCTTGATGTCGTCGATTTTCTCAAGGTGTTCTCTTTCCTTGATTTCGATAAGCGTTGAAACGAGCATTTTCATTGCATATTCCCTGTTCTGTACCTGTGAACGCTGGGTCTGGCAGGAACATACGATGCCTGTCGGGATATGTGTAAGTCTTACGGCTGATGACGTTTTATTAATATGCTGTCCGCCTGCACCGGAAGCTCTATACACGTCCATTTTTACATCTTCGGGTCTTATTTCTACGCTCATATCCTCATCAATTTCAGGCATTACGTCGACAGCGGCAAAGGAAGTATGTCTGCTTCCCGAAGCATCAAACGGAGAAACTCTTACGAGTCTGTGGATACCTGCTTCGCTCTTGAGGTATCCGTAGGCGTTATCGCCTTCAATCATAATTGATGCCATTTTTATACCTGCGTCATTTCCTTCGAGGCTATCGAGCAAGGTGGTTTTGAAGCCGTGTCTGTCAGCCCAATGCTGATACATTCTGAGGAGCATTTCAGCCCAGTCCTGCGCTTCAGTTCCGCCTGCACCTGCATGGAGTGTAAGGATTACGTTATTCCCGTCATACTCACCTTTGAGGAGAGTTGCGAGTGTAAGCTCCTCTACACCTGAAGTAAACTCAGAGAGCTCCTGCTTTATATCAGGAAGGATGCTTTCGTCGTCCTCCTCTGCGGCAAGCTCAATCATAACTGAGATATCCTCAAACTTTCCGCTGAGCTTTTCGTACTTATTGACAACGCTCTGAAGTGAGCTTGTTTTCTTGAGCACCTTATGTGAATTATCCGTATCATCCCAGAAGCCCGGCTGTGCTGCCTGTTCCTGAAGACTTTTGATTTCTTCCTTCTTTTCATCTATTGCAAGAACCTCAAAAAGCTCCTTGAGCTTTGGTCTGAAGCTTTCAAGCTCCTGCTTCAAATCGTCAAGAATAACCATAAAAATTTCCTTTCGCAATCTTATAATACATACTAAATTATTATATACTTTTTTAACGCAAAAGTAAAGAGGAATTTTGCAAGAAAAAGCAGCACCGCTTATCTTTCATAGCAGTGCTGCTTTGATTATACCTTTCTCGAAGGCATTTTCTTATTTTGTTGTTGCGGTAACTGTTGCTGAATACGAGCCGTAATAGATACGATCAATGCAAGAATTCCAAATAATTGTTTTTTTCATAGTTGCCTCCGTACTTATTTAGAAAAATGGATCGTTATAACCGGATCACTTTCGAGCGGCGCAAAAATCGTCCCGGGATCCTGCGAAAACACCTCGGTAGAATCCTGCTGTGTTTTGACCGCTCCGTTCTGCGTCACACGGGATGAAGATTCCATCGTGA
>JAFQLH010000014.1 GCA_017396665.1 Oscillospiraceae bacterium
GCTTCATTCAGTACTGGGAAGTCTTGTGGTTGCGGTTGACTATGCAATGAATACCGTTGTTGTAAAGTGTCAGACCGGTATGGCTCAGGCAGTTTGTGCAAAGCTCGATGCCGCAAAGCTTCCGCAGGTTGTTGGTACTCTCGCAGGAGATGATACGATTTTTGTGCTTGTGAGAAACGAACAGGCTGCACAGGCTCTTGTCGATGAGCTTAAAAACGACATAAAAGCGTAAATTAAATGAAAGGAGAACGGCTGTATGCTCAAGGAGCTTTATATAGAAAACCTCGCTGTAATTGAAAAGGCTTCTATCGACTTTACAAGCGGCGTCAATGTTTTTACAGGTGAAACAGGCGCAGGTAAATCTATACTTATAAACGGAATTAATGCCGTTCTTGGTCAGAGAATTACAAAGGATATTGTCCGTAACGGTGAAAAGAAGGCAGTTATTACCGCTGTATTTGATGGCGTTCCAAAGGATACACTCAGACTTCTTGAAGAAAGCGGAATATGCTGTGAGGGCGACGAGCTTATCATTTCCAGGGAAATATCTTCAGATGGCGGAAGTATGGGCAGAATCAATTCAAGACCTGCAAACGTGTCGCTTCTCAAGGAAATAGGAACTCAGCTTGTCAATATACACGGTCAGCATGATAATCAGATTCTGCTTTCACCTGAAAAGCATCTTTACATACTTGATTCCTATGCCGAAAATGAAGAGCTGTTGGAAGATTATAAGAACAGCTTTAAAAAGCTCCAGGAGCTTTCAAGGAAGATTAAACAGCTTTCAATTGACGAAAGCAATAAACAGCAGCGTATAGCAAAGCTATCTGAAATAGTTAATGATATAAAGCCCCTTCAGCTCCAGCCCGACGAAGACGACGAAATAGAAAACAAGTTCTTGCTTGCCGAGAATTCTGCACAGTTGTCTGAAGCACTTTCCACAGCAAATTCACAGCTCTATGGTGATGACGAAGCTGTGGGAGCAAGCAGCCTTATTGCTATGGCTGCTTCAAAGCTCACAGAATTTTCGGAAGAGTTTTCTGATTTGGAGCCAATAATTGAGAGAATTAATTCACTCAGAATCGAGCTTGATGATATCGCAGGTGAGCTTATAAGACTGTCTGGCTCGCTTGAAATAAACCCTAAAAACTTTGCGATGCTGAGCGAAAGACGTGACATTATTCTCAATCTCAAGAGAAAATATAATACCGATGTAAACGGACTCATCGAAATGTGTGACAAGGCAGGTGAGGAGCTTTTGGCCCTTACCGGTGATGAGAATTCAATTGAGGCACTGAGCCTTGAACGTCAGAAGCTTTTAAAAGAGGTTACACTCAAGGCCTACGCACTTTCGGATGCAAGAAAAGCTGCAGGAGAACGCTTTTCAAAGGAGGTAGCTGATGAGCTTTCTTTCCTTAGTATGCCTAATGTTTCTATCAAGGTTTCTCAGGAAAAAGGAAAGCTTACTGTGAACGGTCTTGATAATATCGAGTTCCTTATCTCTGCTAATGTCGGTGAACAGCCAAAGCCGATTGCAAAAATTGCTTCGGGCGGTGAGCTTTCACGCATAATGCTTGCTCTTAAAAATGTAATTGCTCACAGAGATGATATCCCGACACTTATCTTTGACGAAATAGATACAGGTGTCAGCGGAATTGCAGCGCAGAAGATTGGTGTTAAACTAAAGCAGATTTCAAAGCACAGACAGGTGCTGTGCGTTACCCATTTGTCGCAGATTGCGGTTATGGCTGACAACCATCTTCTTATTGAGAAGACTGTAAAGGGCGACAGAACAGTTACCGACGTCAAAACTCTTGATGAGAAAGGCAGAGTCAATGAGATTGCCAGAATCCTCGGCGGAGAAGATATTTCCGATACAACTCTTAAAAACGCTCAGGAGCTTATTGAAAAGGCAAGGGATGTGATAATATGACAAAGAAGCTTTTAATGATACTCTGCATGGCGGTAATGCTCACAGCCTGCAGTAATGCAGACAGCAGCACAGCAGAAGTTACCACACCTGCAGGTCAGACAACTACTACCACGACAACTACTACCACAACGGCGACCGAGCCGACTACCACAACTACAACTGAGGAGCAGTCGGTGACTACAACAACTACCACTACTCAGAGCGAGCAGACAGTCACTACTACAACTCCCGAAGAAGTCACTACAACCACAACGGCTGAAACTACAAAGTCGAAGGTAACAACGACCACAAAGAAGCCTACAACTACGACGAAGGTTACTACCACAACAGCAAAGAAGACAACTACTACGACAACAACTACCACCAAGAAGGTTGAGGAACCTCCAAAGGATGGAGTGGTGATGTATTCGTGTGGAATCACAATGAGAAAAAAGCCAAAGTCTGGAGCATCGCAGATTCTCATTGAAGATATTCCTGCAAATGAAGAATTTATCGTAATTGGCGACATCATATACAATGACTATGGCGAGTGGTACTACATTTACTATAATCAAATGTATGGCTACGTTCTTGCTAACGGTGTAAATCGTCTTCCTGTCGAACGCTGTGACGAAGAAATCTGTATGCGTATCAACGAGCTGAGAGTATCCCTCGGACTCAACGAGCTGAGGGTTGATGAGGAGCTTTGCGAGATGGCAGCACAAAGGTCGGTAGAAATCAGCCAGACAGGACAGCCACACATCAGACCGGATGGAAGCTCATACAGCTCTATCTTAGAAGAATACGGCTGGGTAAGAGGTGTAGACTTTTATGTAGCTGGAGAGAATGTTCAGACGGGTACAGAGTCTGCAAGACTTGCGTATGAATGTTGGAGAACAAGTGAGGGGCATTACAATAATATGGTCGGCAACTACACGGCTATGGGCTTAAGCCGTAAACCAGATGGCACAGGCTCTTGGGTGCTTCTACTCGTCAGAGAAACAAAAGAATAACGAAGCTTAACAATAAGCTTTACGAAAAACACTTAGATTTATTTCTAGGTGTTTTTTTATTGGCAATTTCGCCTTTTTTCAGGTATACATCAGTGGCAAAGGGGAATACTTACCCTATAAAAACCTAAGGAGAACGCCGATGCAGTATAATAAGGTCGAAATCAGCGGTGTTAATACATCCAGGCTAAAGACACTTAAGGAAGACGAAAAGATAAATCTCATAAAGCTCGCACAGAAGGGCGACAAGCTCGCCAGAAATGAACTGATAACCTGTAACCTGCGACTTGTGCTTAGTGTCCTGCAGAAGTATCTGGGCAGAGGCGAAAGCCCGGATGACCTTTTTCAAGTTGGCGTAATCGGACTTATGAAGGCAATAGATAACTTTGATACAAATATGGACGTAAGATTCTCTACTTACGCAGTGCCGATGATAGGCGGAGAGCTAAGACGTCATCTTCGTGACAATACCCCCATTCGTGTCAGCCGTTCGCTCAGAGATTTGGCGTATAAGGCAATGCAATCAAAAGAGAAGCTTACAAATTCCCTGAGGCGTGAACCGACAGTATCTGAAATTGCAAAGGATATCGATGCTGCGAGAAGTGATGTGGTTATGGCACTTGAATCAATATCTGACCCTGTTTCGCTTTATGAACCGGTGTTTTCAGAAAGCGGAGATACGCTCTATGTCCTCGACCAGATAGGCGATAAATCCGATGATGAAAGCTGGCTCGATGAGATTTCAATAAAGGAAGCAATAAAGAATCTCGGCGACAGGGAGAAGAATATACTTTATCTCAGATACTTTGCAGGAAAAACGCAGGTCGAGGTCGCAAAATCAATCGGCATCTCACAAGCACAGGTTTCAAGACTTGAAAAGGGAGCACTTGACAGAATTAAAAATCAGCTTCACTCTTGACAAAGCAAAAAAATTGTGATATTATATCGCTAATGGCTGTGAAAAGAAGAAGTAGCAGGAAGTCTTTAGCCGCAGAGAGTTTTCGGTTGGTGTAAGAAAACGCAAAGTGCCTGTGAAATACATCTTGGAGCTGAGTCGCTGAAATTTTATGTAGGTGTCTTCGGGTACGCCCGTTAAAGCGTCAATGAGGTTGCTTGACCCAAAGAGCAATAAACTGAGGTGGTACCACGGTTTATCAGTTATGATAATCGTCCTCTGATGGATTTTTCCGTCGGAGGATTTTTGTTTATGAAAAAGAAAACAAAGCTCGCAATTATCATAGCAATTCTGATAATTCTGTTTGTTCCTATACCTACAAAGCTTAAGGAAGGCGGAACAGTTAAATATCAGGCTATCCTCTAGAGCGTTTCCGACGTCCGTTCGCTATATACCAAAGACGGAGCGGATGGATATATCGAAGGTGTTGAAATCACATTCTTGTGGTTTGAAATATACGACAGCACAAAGTTTGTGCCAAATGAATGAAGCATTAAATTTAAAGGAGAATTAATATGACACTTTTTGAAGAACTCAAAAGACGTGGGCTTTTAGCTCAGCTCACAAATGAAGAAGAAATCAAGGAGCTTATCAACGCAGGAAAGGCTACCTTCTATATCGGCTTTGACCCGACAGCCGACAGCCTCCATGTCGGACACTTTATGGCACTTTGCCTTATGAAGCGTCTCCAGATGGCAGGCAACAAGCCTATCGTGCTTATCGGCGGAGGTACAGCTATGATTGGTGACCCGTCAGGTAAGACCGATATGAGAAAGATGATGACAAAGGAAACCATCAACCACAACGTTGAATGCTTCAAGAAGCAGATGAGCCGTTTCATCGACTTTTCTGAGGGCAAGGCTATCGTTGTAAATAACGGCGACTGGCTCTTGGACCTCAACTATGTTGACGTGCTCCGTGAGGTTGGTGCTTGCTTCAGCGTAAACAAGATGCTCTCCTTCGAGTGCTACAAGCAGAGAATGGAGAGAGGTCTTACATTCCTCGAGTTCAACTACATGATTATGCAGTCCTACGACTTCTACAAGCTGTTTACAGACTACGGCTGTAATATGCAGTTCGGCGGCGACGACCAGTGGGCAAATATGCTCGGCGGTACTGA
>JAFQLH010000015.1 GCA_017396665.1 Oscillospiraceae bacterium
AAGCTTCATCTCGTGGATACACTCAAAGTAAGCGTTTCTCGGGTCATAGCCTGCTTCAACAAGTGTTTCAAAGCCTGCCTGCATAAGTGCGCAAACGCCGCCGCAAAGAACAGCCTGCTCACCAAAGAGGTCGGTTTCGGTTTCTGTACGGAAATTGGTTTCAAGAACACCGGCTCTTGCACCGCCGATACCGAGCGCATAAGCCAATCCGAGTTCTAATGCATCGCCTGTAGCATCCTGTTCAACAGCGATAAGACAAGGAACGCCTTTACCTGCCTGATATTCACTTCTAACAGTGTGACCAGGGCCCTTAGGAGCTACCATTATAACGTTTACGTTCTTAGGCGGCTTAATGCAGCCGAAATGAATATTAAAGCCGTGTGCGAAAGCGAGTGTCTTACCCTCTGTGAGGTTGGGCTCAATGCTTTCCTTGTAAAGCTTTGCCTGCTTTTCATCGTTGATAAGAATCATAATGATGTCTGCGACCTTTGCAGCGTCTGCAGCTGTCATTACCTTAAGTCCCTGCTGTTCAGCCTTTGCCCAGCTCTTGCTGCCTTCATACAGACCAACAACAACATTCACACCGCTGTCCTTAAGGTTGAGAGCGTGTGCGTGGCCCTGTGAGCCGTAACCGATAATAGCAACGGTCTTGCCGTCTAATTTCTGAAGATTACAATCCTGCTGATAAAAAATTCTTGCCATGATAAATTACCTCTTTCATATATAAGTTGTTGTTTATTAATTATAAGTTTGTTATTTTTCTCATTACTGAGCTGCCCTTTTCGAGTGAAACAATACCTGTACGGCAGATTTCAAGTATTGTGTAGTCGCTCATAAGATTTATAAAGTCGTCTATCTTTCTGCTCTCACCCGTGAGAAGGAAAATCATAGAATCCTTTGCATAGTCCATAGTTTTTGCTTCAAAGGCATCTGCCGCAGCGCGTATATCTGCGCGTGTTTCAGGCTCATTGCCAACCTTAATCATAAGCATTTCGCTTTTTACTGCGTTTTCATTTGTCAGATCCTTTATAGAATACACATCGGGAAGCTTATACAGCTGATTTATAAGCTGCTGCTTGTTATTCTCTTCACCGTCAAAGGTCACCGTTATTCTTGAATGGTCAATTGATTCTGTTTCGCTTACATTCAAGGCTGTTATATTGAACTGACGGCGGCGGAACATACTTGTTATTCTGTTGAGTACACCAAAGTCATTTCTGACAAGCACCGCTACAGTATATCTTTTCATATTCCGTCACCCACCTTTACGATTATATCGTCCATTGAGCCGCCGGGGGGAAGCATGGGAAGCACGAATTCGTCCTTATCAATCGAACAGTCTATAACAAAGGGACCGTCTGTGCTGAATGCCTTGGTGAGTGCCTTGTCAAGCTCTTCCACACTTGAAGCTTTCTCACCGTCTGCACCGAAAGCTCTTGCCAAATCAACAAAGTTTGTTTTTCTGTTAAGAACAGTATTGGAATAATGCTTATTGAAGAAAAGCGTCTGCCATTGACGAACCATTCCGAGAACACCGTTGTTCATTATAAGCACAACCAAGGGTACATTATAAGAAACTGCAGTTGCAAGCTCCTGAAGACACATACCGAAGCTTCCGTCACCCGTTACAAGTACGCTTCTTTCCTTTGTGCCGAAAGCAGCACCTATTGCAGCACCTATTCCGAAGCCCATTGTGCCAAGTCCGCCGCTTGAAACAAATCTGCGGGTAGTGGAGAAGCTGAGATTCTGTGCCGACCACATCTGATGCTGACCGACATCCGTTGCAACCGCTGTATTTTCACCTAAATGCTTATTCAGAGTGAGAATTGCTTTTCTGGGAGTAAGTGAATCACGGTTATCAAGATAATCATTTTCTTCTTTTCTGAAAGCTGC
>JAFQLH010000002.1 GCA_017396665.1 Oscillospiraceae bacterium
GATGTGAACCATTCAACACCGTTTAAGATAATCTGTGGGATATTAGCGTATGTTTCAACGTTATTGAGAACTGTTGGTCTCTCAAAGAGTCCCTTAACAGCAGGGAACGGAGGACGTGGACGTGGTTCGCCTCTGTTACCTTCGATAGATGTCATAAGAGCAGTTTCTTCACCGCAAACGAATGCGCCTGCACCGAGTCTGATACCGATATCGAAATCAAAGCCTGTGCCGAAGATATCCTTACCGAGAAGTCCGTATTCGTGAGCCTGCTCGAAAGCGATTTCAAGTCTTCTTACAGCGATTGGGTACTCAGCACGAACGTAAACGTAGCCCTGTGAAGCGCCGATTGCGTAACCGGCGATTGCCATAGCTTCGATAAGAGCGTGTGGGTCACCTTCGAGAACTGAACGGTCCATGAATGCACCCGGGTCGCCTTCGTCGGCGTTACAGCAGACATACTTCTGGCCGCCGTCCTTAACGAGGTCCTTAGCGAGCTGCCACTTACGGCCTGTTGGGAAGCCTGCGCCTCCTCTACCTCTGAGTCCTGAAGCGAGGATTGTATCAACAACCTCATCAGGAGTCATCTCTGTAAGAACCTTACCGAGAGCTTCGTATCCTCTTGTACCGATGTATTCTTCGATATCTTCAGGATTGATTACACCACAGTTACGAAGTGCAATTCTCTTTTGCTTTCTGTAGAAGTCTGTGTCAGCGATGGAAGTAATCTTTTCTTCCTTAACTGTTTCATCATAAACGAGTCTTGTTACTACTCTACCCTTGAGGAGGTGTTCTGTTACGATTTCCTCAACATCCTCAACCTTAATCATTGAGTAGAATGTGCCCTCTGGGTATACAATAGCGATAGGGCCGAGTGCGCAAAGTCCGTGGCAGCCTGTCTTTACAACCTGAACTTCATTTTCGAGGCCATTCTTTGCAAGCTCGTAGTTGAACTTATCGATAATAGCCTGACTTCCCGAAGAAGTACAGCCTGTTCCGCCGCAGACCAGAATGTGTGAACGATACATAATTCGTACTCCTCCTTACTTTACTGATGTGTATTCTGCAACAACCTGTCCGTTCTTAAGGTGCTTTTCAATAACTTCCTTAGCCTTATCAGGTGTCATCTTAACGTATGTAACCTTATCCTTGCCAGGTTCTGTGATTTCAACAATCGGCTCATACTGGCAAAGTCCGATACAACCTGTCTGTGTTACTACAATCTTGTCGCCGAGTCCTGCTTCTGCAACGCCGTCAACGAATGCGTTAAGTACAGGTCTTGCGCCTGCTGCAATTCCGCATGTTGCCATTCCGACAACAACTCTGATGCTGTCAGCATCTTCCTTACGGAAGCCTACCTTACCCTGCATCTTCTCACGGATAGCCTTGAGCTCTTCCAAAGATTTCATTATAAATCCTCCATTCCAAAAAGCGTTTTACGCCTTTGTCTCTTAATTATTTTCTTAAGTAAGGTCTTACAGAATCCTTCCGCCGTCAGCCTCACTCTTATTCTGTGAAAGGTATTCCTTTATGTACGAAGAAACCTCCGGTACATCAAACGGAACGCCCTCCAGAATCTCACGCAATTCTCTTGTGTCGAGAGTAAAGCTTCTGTCGTCGACCCTGTAATTATAGACAAAGTCAATATCTGTGTTCAATGTGATAAGGGCGTGCATTGTGCCTGTCATATCGCCAAGCGGCATTCTGTCGATATTTGATATCTGAAAGGTAGCGGTTACCGTTGTTCCGACGCCTTTTTCCGAGGTTATCGAGAATTCCCCGCCCGCACTTTCAGCAGCGAGCTTAAAGAACGAAACCCCGAGTCCGACCTTTCTGGTAGTTCTTGTTGTGTAAAACGGGTCACACACAGCATTGAGCTGCTGCTCATCCATTCCACAGCCGTTATCGGCTATAACTATCCTCATAAGGTCCTTATCAAAATCGCTTTCGACCGTTATTTCGATAAGACTTGCCCTTGCCTTGACGGAGTTTTGTGCAACGTCAAGCACATTGAGCGAAAGCTCTGTCATCATTAGCCCTTATATTTTGCGAGAATATCCTCGACATCCTTAACTGTAAGTCTTCCGTAAACGTCATCGTTAACAGTAAGTACAGGTGCAAGACCGCAAGCACCGATACAACGGCAGTCAACGAGTGTGAACTTTCCGTCAGCAGTTGTTTCTCCGCCCTTGATTCCGAGAACCTCACTGAGCTTGTCGAAGATATCGCCTGAGCCCTTTACGTAGCAAGCGGTACCGAGACAGACTGAGATTGTGTATTCTCCCTTTGGATAAAGTGAGAACTGGGAATAGAATGTTACAACGCCATAAACCTTCTCCATTGAGATGTCCATTTCAGTTGCAATAATCTTCTGCACTTCAACAGGGAGATATCCGTAGATGTCCTGTGCCTTCTGAAGAATAGGCATAAGTGCGCCCTTGTCAGATTTATGCTCTGCAATAACCTGACGCAGCAAAGCTTCCTGCTCTGCTGTTCCCTTGAATGGGATAGCTATGTTTTTAGCCATTTCAAAACCTCCTGTAATAATTTTATATGTATTCATGGCAAACAAAAACAGTGATGTAATTTGCACTCCGCAAAAGGGGCATTTTCGTCCTCTCGCAGATATGCCATTTTACACTATGATAATTATATCACAAAGTCTTAAAAAATGCTATGAACATTTCACACATACACAAAGGCTGATTTTTGTGCATTTTAGACATCTTTCACTAATGGTCGGTTTTTATCCCCAAAAGATTCAAAATATTAGCCAAAAAATCGCCGAAATTTACCACAAAAAATTCAAAATAATCTTGAAAACCTTTGTGAAAAATGATATGATACTTTTAAGGCAGGCAAACGAGCTTGCCGTTACACAGAAAGATTCACACATTTTTAATGCGAGGAGAATACTATATGACTATTGCTGACGTTAAAAGACTTCTTAAAGCAGAGATTCTCTGTGGTGAGGAATACATTTCCAAGGATGTTCACACCGCTTGCGGCTCGGACATGATGAGCGACGTTCTGGCGTTTGTAAAGGACCAGTCGGTGCTTCTGACAGGTCTTTGTAACCCACAGGTTATAAGAACTGCGGAGATGATGGATATTATCTGCATCTGCTTCATCAGAGGCAAGCGTCCAGAGGAAAGCATTATCGAGCTTGCTGAGGAGAGAGGGCTTGTAGTTATGGCATCGGATATGAGAATGTTCGAGGCTTGCGGAATACTTTACACCAATGGATTGTCCGGAGGTGCTAAGGTTGAGTAACTTATCGCTTAAATATGTCGTTGACAACCAGGATTTCACACGTGCGGGCGAGGCATCGAGTGATGTGAAGAAGAAGCTCAAGATGATGGGCGTTCCTCCTGAGGCAGTACGCAAGGTTGCTATCGCTATGTACGAGGGTGAAATCAATATGGTTATTCACGCAAACGGCGGAGAAATCACTGTTGATATTACTCCGACGCAGATTATTATGATACTCAAGGACAACGGCCCCGGTATTGCCGACATTGAACAGGCTATGCAGGCGGGCTGGTCAACCGCTTCGGAAAACATCCGTGCGCTCGGCTTTGGTGCAGGCATGGGACTTCCGAACATGAAAAAGTATTCAGATGAAATGGATATCGACACGGTTCTCGGAGTCGGTACAACTGTTACCATGAAGGTAAACATCTGCGTTTCCCATAAGATTTAAGGAGGCTGTTCTGGTGAACGAATCATTCTCTAACTCGGTAAAGCTGAAGGAAGACCTCTGCAAGGGCTGTATCCACTGTGTCAAGAGATGTCCGACACAGGCTATCCGAGTAAGAAACGGAAAAGCACATATTATAAAGCAATTTTGCATCGACTGCGGAGAGTGCATAAGAGTGTGCCCTCACCACGCTAAGAAGGCTCACTATGACCCGCTGAGCGTTATTGACAACTACAAATACAAGGTCGCACTTCCTGCACCGTCGTTCTATGCACAGTTCAACAATCTCGACGACACGAACATTGTTCTGCGTGCACTCAAGCTGATGGGTTTTGATGATGTGTACGAGGTATCGGCTGCTGCTGAGCTTGTATCTGAGCTTACAAGAAAGTATATCGCAGAGCACAAGGATGATGCTCCGTTTATTTCAACCGCCTGCCCGTCTGTAGTAAGACTTATTCAGGTAAGGTTCCCAAGCCTTATTGATAATCTCATCAAGGTGAATGCGCCTGTTGAGATTGCGGCAAGCGAGGCTAAGCGTATTGCAATGGAAAAGACAGGACTTCCTGCTGAGGATATAGGCGTAATTTTCATATCGCCTTGTCCTGCGAAGATGACCTCTGTCAAGAATCCTGTCGGCTGTGACAAGAGTGCAATTGACGCTGTTATAGCAATAAAGGATGTCTACCCTAAGATACTTCCGCTTATGCTCAAGGCATGTGATATGACCGATGACATTTCACATTCAGGAAGAATCGGTCTTAGCTGGGGTTCATCGGGCGGCGAAGCAAGCGGTCTGTTAATTGACAGTTACCTCGCTGCTGACGGAATAGAAAACGTGATAAGCGTGCTTGAGGGTCTTGAGGACCAGAAGTTCTCACACCTTGAATTCATCGAGCTAAACGCCTGTCCGGGCGGCTGCGTCGGCGGTGTTTTACAGGTTGAGAACCCTTATGTTGCAAAGGCAAAGCTCAAGAATATGAGAAAGTATATGCCTGTTGCAAAAAATCACCTTGACGGAATTACTCTGTGCAACGCTTATATTGACAAGGAAATAGAATACAGACCTGTTTTCAACCTCGGCGAAAACTTTGCCGACGGGCTCAGGAAGATGGAGCAGGTCGAGGAAATATGCTCAAGACTTCCCGGACTCGACTGCGGCTCGTGCGGTGCTCCTACCTGCAAGGCTCTTGCTGAGGACATTGTAAGAGGACTTGCAAACGAAAAGGACTGCGTGCATATGCTTCGTGAGTACATTCACAATATGGCGAAGAACTTAGGCGAAATATAGGGCTTTGGAGGCTGAAAAAATGACTGTAAATGAGCTTATTGAGAAAAACGGGCTGAAGGCTCTTTCCCTTCCCGACGGCGAGAGGGAGATATCAGGTGTATACAACTGCGACCTTATGAGCGTTGTTATGTCAAAGGGCTTTTCGGGAGCAGCATGGGTAACAATAATGGCTAACATAAATGCGGTTGCCGTTGCGGCTCTTACCGATATGGCGTGCATCGTGCTTGCTGACGGTGCAGCACAGGACGAGCTTATGATAGAAAAGTCAAAGGCTCAGGACATAAATGTTCTTATGTCTGACAAGCCGATTTTTGAAACCTCTCTTGAAATTTACAGGAGTATGACTGATGCTTAGCCTGTCCTACGACCTGCACATACACTCATGTCTTTCCCCCTGCGGAGATGACGAGAGCACACCTGCCAATATCGTTGGTATGGCATATGTGAAGGGACTTGACGTTATAGCCCTTACCGACCACAACAGTGCGGCAAACTGCGTTGCGGCAAAAGAGGTTGCTGACGCATACGGGATAACCCTTCTTTGCGGTATGGAAATAACGACAGACGAGGAATGCCACGTTGTTTGCCTTCTGCCGACACTTGACAAGGCGCTTGAGCTTGACGAGTATGTTGCAAAGAGGCTTATGAAGGTTAAAAACGAGCCTGCAATCTTCGGAAATCAGTTCATTATGGACAGCGACGACAAGGTTATCGGCACAAGAGAGCACCTGCTTATAAATGCGGCGGCTATCTCGTTTGAGGATGTTTTTCCGCTTGTCGAGAGTATGGGCGGAGTAGCAATTCCTGCACACGTCGACAAGTCCACTACGTCGGTTATCTCAAACCTCGGCTTCATTCCGCCCGACTGCACCTTCAAGACAATTGAGGTAAAGAATATGGCAAGGCTTGATTCGCTTAAAGAGGCACATCCTTATTTTCAGACCTGCAAGGCGATAACAAGCTCTGATGCGCACTACTTAGGCGACATAAACGAGCCTGTGAACTTTATCCACGCAAGAGAGAAATCCCCCGAAGCTATTATAGATGCACTTTTGCATCCTACAATTCTATAAAAGTACAAAACCGCTCATGATTTTTCATAAGCGGTTTTTGTTTGCTCGCAAGATGTCAGCTCAGCTGCTTTGACCTCTCTGCGAGCCTCTTTTTTATCTTAAGGGCGATTTTTCTTCCTGCCTTGTCTACAAGCGAGAAGTCCATAGCCGAGATATAGAATTTCTCAATTTCGTCGTGCACGGATTTTGCTTCGGCGAGGGTAGTTGCGGCCTCCTCCAAAAGCTTTGTGCAGGCGGATTTGTTCATTCTGAGCCTCTTTTTCTTGAGGGAAAGGGTTTCCTTTGAATAAAATCTCATAGCGTTTATTCTTACACCCGACCGGCAGTAAAACAGGTTTATCGGTGTTGACGCAACAAACGCAATTCCTGCTTCCTTTACAACGACCATCTCGTACACGCTGTCAGAAAAGAGGTTGCACTTGCTCACCAAAACGTCGTAGCCTCTCTTTGTCGCCTTGTCGCAGATACACTTGAGTATCATATCACTCGCAAGATAGAAGTCGTCATCAAGCAGATAGATTTTGTCCATCGAAGAAAGCGTGTCTGACCAGACCTTGTAGCCAAGCGGAGTGAGGGCTGACATGAGCGACATATCTACGCTTCCCTGCCTGTGCTTTTTCTGAAAGAGCTTTGACACAAGCCTTTCGCAGTAGGCTGAAAGCTTGTCGGAGAGCAGGTCATCGCCCACCGAATAATATGTATCGTCAAAGAGCTTTGTCATAGCCCCGACGTAGCTCCCTGCCCTTTTCATAAGCTTTTTGTGGGCAAGGGTTGTGCTGATTATTTCATCTGTATTTGCCTGAAGACTGCTGTCATTCCAGCACTCGCCCAGGTTCACGATGCTCTGCTTCACTGCGGGAAAATCGGGGTCCATTGTATGCGGAGAGGTTCCGTCTACCACTATCACATCTGCACCCTTGAACAGCACAGCGTCGAGGCTGTCGGGGTCTGACGAGCAGTAGAATCTCACGACCTGCGTTTTATCCTCAAAGCTCTTTGCAAGCTTTTTCATAAGCGTTGATTTTCCTGTTCCTGCTCCGCCCTTGAGGATATAGGTGTACACCCCGTCCTTCTCCGTCTGGGCCTTGAAATCACTTCTGAAGCCTTCTGCCGACATAGAGCCGAGAAAGTATTTTTCACTTTGTTCTGTCATAGCTGTTCCTCCAAACCTTCTTTTTTATCAGTTTATGAAAAACAGCCTGTCAACGCTACTTCTCTTCAAGGTGACAACAGAAACGGACATCTCAAATCGCCCGTGATACAGTCGGTTGTGATATTCATGAGCTCGCATGCTCCGTCACGCTGATATACACATCTCTCGTCACAAAAAACAAAATTCACAGCAAAGCACTCTCCCTTACAGGTTTATGCTTATGCTGTGATTTTTTCTGTCTTAATATACTTGAGAAATTTTACTGTCTTATCTGACCGTTTCCGTTTATGAGCCACTTAATTGTAGTAAGCTCCTTAAGTCCCATAGGACCTCTTGCGTGGAGCTTCTGTGTGGAAATGCCGATTTCAGCTCCGAGGCCCATTTCCTCACCGTCTGTAAATCTTGTTGAGCAGTTTACATATACGGCAGCGGCATCAATTCTCTTCTGGAATTCCTCAGCGGCATACAGGCTCTCAGTAATGATACACTCGCTGTGTCCTGTTGAATACTGCGAGATATGCTCGATAGCCTGATAGAAATCATCTACGACTCTTACTGCGAGGATATAGTCATCATACTCTGTTGAGTAGTCCTCCTCGGTAACGTCCTTGACGCTGTTTCCGAGAATCATCTTTGTGAGTGCACAGCCTCTGATTTCAACGTTATGCTTGTCGAGCTCCTTCTTGAGCTTCAAGAGAAATCTCTCTGCGACTGCTCTGTGGACAAGACAGGTTTCAACTGCGTTGCACACAGAAGGACGCTGTGTTTTAGCGTTGTCTGTAACTGAAACAGCCATATCAAGGTCCGCAGTTTCGTCGATATAGATGTGGCAGTTGCCCTTGCCCGTTTCAATAACAGGCACAGTTGCGTTCTTGATAACTGTATCGATAAGGTTTGCTCCGCCTCTTGGGATAAGCACGTCGATGTAGCCGTTAGCCTTCATCATCATTGTTGCTACCTCACGGGCTGTATTCTCAACGAGCTGGATTATATCAGGGTTAAAGCCTGCTCTTTCAACTGCCATTCTCATAAGGTCAACAAGGCACTTGTTTGAATAATAAGCAACCGAGCCGCCACGGAGAATAACAGCGTTTCCGCTCTTTAAGCAGAGAGCTGCAGCGTCAACCGTAACGTTTGGTCTTGCCTCATAGATAATACCGATAGTACCGATAGGAACTCTCTTCTTTATAACCTTTATTCCGTTTGGTCTTACTCCGCCGCCGTCTACCATTCCGACAGGGTCATCGAGCTTTGTCAAGTATTCGCAGGCATTTGCGATGCTTTCAATTCTCTTTTCATTGAGTGCAAGTCTGTCGAGCATTGCATCAGAGATGCCCTTTTCCTTAGCGTTCTTTATATCCTTTGCATTCTCCTCGATAATCTTGTCAACGCTTCTGCGGAGAATGTGTGCTATTTCAAGAAGCGCCTCATTCTTCTGTGTTGTCATTGCAGCGGCGAGCTCGCCTCTTGCCTTCTTGGCGTTTGTTCCGAGCACCTCTATGTAATTAAGATTGCTGTTCATATGAATTTTTCCTCCTTATTTCTTTCCCGCAACAAAGAGTGTTCCGGGTCTTTCGTTCTCATCAAAGATATCGTAGAGATTATCAGGGTTTCTGCCGTTTACTATAATCATATCAATACCTGCCTCAAGGGCGATTTCAGCGGCATTTATCATTGTAATCATTCCGCCCGTGCCAAGCTTTGAGCCTGCACCGCCTGCGAGTCTTCTTATATCTTCGTTAATTTCCTCTACAACAGGGATAAGCTTTGCATCCGGGTTTGAGTGAGGGTCGCTGTCATAGAGTCCGTCGATATCGGACATAATGATAAGCAGGTCTGCATTTGCAAGCTTTGCAACAATTGCCGCAAGAGAGTCATTCTCTCCGACCTCAAGCTCCAGCTCGTCGATAGCAACCGTGTCGTTCTCGTTTACGATAGGGATAACGTTATAGCAAAGAAGCTCTCTGAGGGCGTTCTGAACGTTTTCCTTTCTTCCCTCCAAAAGCACATACTTTGTCAGAAGCATCTGTGCGACATTGAGGCTGTAGTCAGAAAACAGCTTGTCATAGAAATACATAAGCTCACACTGTCCGACTGCTGCACAAGCCTGCTTGAGGGGTGTTTCCTTCGGCTTTGAAGCAAGACCGAGCTTTGCCATTCCAAGACCGATAGCTCCGCTTGATACCAGAACAATCTCGTGACCTGCGTTATGAAGGTCGGCGATATTCTTGACAATTCTCTCGATACGTCTGATATTGAGCCTTCCCGTCTTGTGGGTAAGCGTCGAAGTGCCGAGCTTTATTACTATTCTCTTTTTGTCCTTAAGGTGTGACATTTATATATTCCTCATTTCGTTTCAGTTTACCTTGTTCTGCGGCTTGCCCTGAAGCCATTTCCTTATATTCTCCGCAACAACCGAAAGAAGCCTTTCTCTTGTCGGCTTTGGCGCCCATGCGATATGGGGCGTTATTGTGCAGTTCTTGGCGTTATAGAGAGGGCAGTCCTCCCTCATCGGCTCATACGTCAGAACATCGAGGCAGGCACCTGCGATACTCTCCTTTTCAAGTGCATCCGCAAGGTCGTACTCGTTTATAACTCCGCCCCTTGACGTATTGACAAGCAGGGCGGTCTTTTTCATCATTGAAAGCGTATCCTTGTTGATAAGCTCCTTTGTCTTGTCTGTAAGCGGACAATGTAGTGTAACAACGTCGCTTCTTCTGAGAAGCTCCTCAAGTGATGTGAACTCTGTGCCCTCTTCGGTTTTGGGTGTTCTTGTGAAGGCAAGCACCTTCATACCGAAGGCTCTTGCAATCTGTGCGACTCTTTTTCCGATAGTACCGTAGCCGATAATGCCGAGCGTCTTTCCGCAGATTTCGTCTGTCGGCATATAGAAGTATGAAAACAGCTTATAGTTTATCCAGTCGCCGTTTGCAACAGTCTGCGAATAGTCGCCTATTTTCGAGAAAAAGTTCAAAATGAATGCAAAGGTATGCTGTGCTACCGATTCTGTTGAATATGCGGGGACGTTACACACGCAGGCACCCTTCTCGGTTGCGGCGTCGAGGTCAACGTTGTTGTAGCCTGTTGCAAAGAGTCCGACAAACTTTAAATTCGGGCACCTGTCGAACACATCTTTTGTTATAAGGCATTTGTTACACAGCACCGCATCTGCGTCGCCTATTCTTTCTGCGACAAGCTCATTTGGTGTATAGCCATAAACACTGCTGTCGCAAAGTGAGGTTATTTCATCGAGCGAAACGTCGCCCTTTGACACAGTTTCGCTGTCGAGTATTACAAGCTTCATCAGTTTGTCTCCCTGTTAAAAATCATCATCAAAAGCATCTCTGACAAAGTTCTTGTCGATATACTCCTGGTTTACAAAAAGCTTTTCAGCTTCCTTTCTTCTCATACGCTCTTCTTCTCTGAGCTTTTCGGTTCTTCTTCTCTCCTCGTCACGCTTCTTTTCTTCCTTGTTGCTCTTATAGGCAAGCACTCCTGCCGTGATAAGAAGCACAACCTCAGAAATTCCCAGAGTGAAGATAACAATCTTCGAGGTCCAGAACTGGGTCATCAGGGTAAGGTCAATAGCGATTATGAGTATAAGATAATGTCTCTTCCCCCAGCGGTTGAAGAGTACGGCATACAGAAGTGTAGCGAGTGCACAGAACACGAGGTGTGCGGTAAGCGGAAGCGGTGCGTACACGTTCTGGAGCTTTGATAGTGTTTCAAGTTGTGTCAGCAATTTATATTACCTGCCTTTCATATATGTCAGGATGTTAATTCCTTTTAAGCATACACAATATATTATATACCATTGTGATAAGAAAAGCAAGGAAAAATTACAATGGCTTTGCTGATATATTTACTGAAAGGTGACTGTTATATCACTTTTACACAATCAGAAAAGCCAAGGAGCACTTCAATTTGTAAAAATAAAAAAACTTCATTTTACTCGTAAAAAAAATATTGAAAAATTAAAATTCAAGTGATATACTAAGTGTATGTTTTTCTTTGTAAATTAAAGGCTTTGGACAAGTCTTCAGAGCCAATCCATACTGTGTTAGGAGAGATATTTATGAGTAACGTAAGACCAGAAACAATGGAAAGAATAACTACACCTGAGCTTGCAAACGCTTTTATCGAAGAGCAGGTTAAGGAAGTAAGAGCACAGGTCGGTGACAAGAAGGTTCTTCTTGCTCTGTCGGGCGGTGTTGACTCATCTGTTGTTGCTGCACTTCTTATCAAGGCAATCGGAAAGCAGCTTGTATGTGTTCACGTTAACCACGGACTCATGAGAAAGGGCGAAAGCGAACAGGTTATCGAGGTTTTCAAAAACCAGCTTGATGCAAATCTCATCTACATCGACGCTACAGACAGGTTCTTAGACCTTCTTGCAGGCGTTGCTGAGCCTGAAAAGAAGAGAAAGATTATCGGCGGCGAATTCATCAAGGTGTTTGATGAAGAGGCTTCAAAGCTTGAAGGAATCTCCTTCCTCGCTCAGGGAACTATCTATCCTGACATTCTCGAAAGTGACGGAGTAAAGGCTCACCACAACGTTGGCGGACTTCCTGAGGATATGCAGTTTGAGCTTGTTGAGCCTGTAAAGCTTCTCTACAAGGATGAGGTAAGAGTTGTCGGTAAGGCGCTCGGACTTCCTGCTTCAATGGTTGACCGTCAGCCATTCCCGGGCCCGGGTCTTGGTGTAAGATGTCTTGGCGCTATCACAAGAGACAGACTTAATGCACTCCGTGAGGCTGATGCAATTTTAAGAGAAGAATTCGATAACGCAGGTCTTAACAAGACTGTATGGCAGTACTTCATCGCTGTTCCTGATATGAAGAGCGTAGGTGTTAAGGATTCAAAGAGATATGAGGGCTGGCCTGCAATTATCAGAGCTGTCAACACAACAGACGCTATGAGTGCTACAATTGAAGAGATTCCATACGCACTCCTGCACAAGATTACTGCAAGAATCACAGCAGAGGTAGACGGCATCAACCGTGTCCTCTACGACCTCACACCAAAGCCAATCGGCACTATTGAATGGGAATAAACTACACACATAAATATAGAGCTATCTGATTAAAATCGGATAGCTCTTTTTGTTATGTCATCGTTACTGAGATAAAAATAATCGGGATTTCATTTTGTGTATTTACTATACCATTTGTAATTAATTGCCTTCCGCCTTTTGAAAGCGTTGTTGCCTTAGTGTTGATATATTTTATTGTTTTAAATCTAAATTCTTTTTTTAAGAGAAAGTAGTAAGGGTCATTAAATCTTGTAATTTTTTCTTCTCCTCGTTCAACGATGTGTATGGCACATTGTTTATTTTTTGCTATGGCACAAGCACGCCAAATTATTAGTTCGCAGTAAGAAGATTCGATATTTTCAGAGATTTGTTCGGGAGTCAATCCATACTCTATCATTTTGGGGACAGCATCATTAATTTTAGCTTTATCCCAGTACGAACCAACATTCCAGCATATAACAATATCAGGAAATATTTTGGGTAAAATATCCTGCTCAAACTTTTTATCTGTAATATCACATTCAACAAAACATACAGTTTGAGATGATATATCATCAATATTTTCAGTAATTGAATAACCAGATGATTTAATTAAATTCTTAGCTTTATCAATACAATACATATTTTGGTCTATCGCTACAACACTGTGCCCAGCTTCAAGTAAAGCAAGGGTGCTTTGGCCAGTACCACAGCCAATTTCTAATACAGTATTGTATTTTTTGATTTGTGCCGCAAGATGCTTATATCTGTTGTTATCATAGAAATATTTTGCACTGTTATTCCACTCAAAAGCATACTTTTCTTTTTCTGTCATTTGCTTTACTCCTTTATTTGTTTATATTATCTTCATTCAATTCCTCAACTATCATATCACTTAACTCCTGCGACACACCAATCTTATGCCACTCACCGGAAGTATCAAGTTCAGGATAGCGATAACGCCAGCGGTCATATTCCTCTTTTGTAATTTCCTCATTTCGGAATTTATCAGCTTCTTTCTGCCACGCTGTAAAGAGCTTTACCATTTTAGGATATTCCATACCGCTATTCTTATCAAGTCGGATACATACTTCATCATTGAGCGTGTCAATACGGAAACCATATAAATCCTCAAGAGCAAAGAGCGTGTGCATAAGCCCGATATAGCTCTCTATGTTCGGAACATCAAGCGCTGCAGGAGAAACGTCGAGAGTTTTCGCTATTTCCTTTGTCAGCTCTGCCTTTGGTGTTCTTGTTCCTGACTCATACTGTGCAAGTCTGATGTCTGCTGTTTTCTCTGGAAAGCCAACAGCCATACCAAGCCATTTCTGTGTCATTCCACGAAGATTGCGGATAAATCAAGCAGAGCATCTATATTTGAAGTGTCGAACTTATCTTTAGGAATAAGAGTGTATGGAAACCCGTTCATATTCTTCACCCCCTTTTAAAGTATAGCATATTAAACATTATATTTCAATATGAAAGGAGCAATCTCTATCGAAAAAAGAACAATCAGCGGTCGTATCAGCAAGAAGCACAGCCTGCCTCACAATAACCGTGAGTTTCTGTGTGAAAATGTTGACCCGACCAGAACAAAAGACAACATCACCATTATCAAATACGACATCGGGCAGGTCTATCACGAGCTGTTTGATGAAGTTCTTGCTGAGTATAATTCCAAGCAGAAACGTAATGACAGGATTATCAAGGACTATCACGAGCATATCCGCCACAGCCGACAAGAACAAGAGTATCACGAAGTCATTTTCCAAATCGGCAATCAGGACGATACGCCTGTCGGCTCTGATATGGGCAAGGTCGCAACCGAGCTTCTTCGGGAGTTTGCCGAGAACTTTCAAACACGAAATCCGCATCTGCGTGTGTTCAATGCGGTCATTCATCTTGACGAAGCAACACCGCATATTCACATCGACTTCGTTCCCTTTGCAACGGAGCAGAAACGTGGACTTTCCACAAGAGTTTCGCTGACAAAGGCTCTGGAACAGCAAGGCTTCAAAGGCGAAGGCAAGTTCAATACCGCCTGCAAACTGTGGATTGACAACGAAAAGGAAGTTCTTGCACAGCTTATGCGTTCCCGAAATATCGAGTGGGAACAGCTCGGCACGCACAATGAGCATTTGTCTGTGCTGGATTTCAAAAAGCAACAGCGTAGCCGTGAGGTTGCTGTACTGGAAAATAAAATTGAGTGTACGGACAAGCAGTTACAGCACCGTCAGGAGTTGCTAGATGAGGTCGAGAACACAATCGACAGGCTCGACAGCGAGTATCAGGAAAAGAAAGAGGCTGTCGGTCAGCTTGATGAGGATATTGCCGTAAAGGAAGACACTCTTGCAGAGAATACGGCTCTCCTTGCAACAGTAGCGAAGAAAACAAGCAAAATCAAGGATATTGATGATATTCAGGTTAAGAAAACTATGTTCGGCGGTAATATTTCCGTTGCCCCAAATGATTTCAAGAAGCTTACCGACCTAGCGAAAAAGCAGATTGCGACGGAGAGTAAGGAAAAGGAGCTGAACGGGAAAATTGCCTCACTAAAAACCGAGAAGAAAGAGCTTGCCGATAAAAACGCACAGCTTGAAAAGGAAAACACGGCTCTGAAGCAGGAGAACAGATCGTTGAAATCTGTCAGGGAGAAGCTGACTATTGCTTCACTGCAAAAGGAAATCAGCGAGTGGAAGAATAAGTATCAGAAGGTGCTTGATTTCATTGAAAAGCTTAATCTCACGAAGCAGTTGCAGGAGTTTTTGAAGCCGAGAAAGCATACACTGAATAGATAAATCAAAAGCGAGCTGTTCTTTACAACAGCTCACTTTTTAATTAAAAATATACATCTTCGTTTGGGTAAGATTTACGCATTATTTTTCTCAAGCTTTCAAAATCAAAATTTTTTAAACGTTTATTTGTGCAATGATGATTCTTTAAAAACTCAATATATCCGTTAAATCTTTAAAGTTTTCATTATTAGAATTGAACCCATTTTCTAATGCCTTCTTAAGTATGGTGTTTACTGATTTTACATAATGTTTTTTAATTTTTCGTTCAGGGAATTTATCAAGTTCTTCGTAAATTTCTTTTAAAGGTCCGTTCATAGGATTTGGCGATTCAATATGTAAAATCATTAGCGAACGAACCAGTAGTATTAAACGACGAAGTTTAACATTATCAACATCAACGTGCTGAGTACCACTATTATAACAAATTTCACCTTTCGAGGTACCGTTATTTATTTCAGAAAAAATGCTTCTTTTATTGGGCATACTCATACCCCAACTATTAATCATTTTTCTTGCAACAGTTTCTGAAAAAACAGGATAAAATTCAGTTTCGTTTTGTACATCAACAACCCTAAACATCACAAATGCACCTTCAATATCGCGATTACCGGTAGCATAGCTACTAATATGTTTTCCAGGCAATAACTCTTCAAATGTTTCTACAGTAACATCATAGTGATTTATGATACTAATACGATTTGATTCGTTTTTACAGAAATTTCTCTTAAAACAATTGATTTCTATATCAGTAGCTTTTTTCATAGTTTCCTCCATGTTTAATGCATAGTTTATTATTTATTATATCATAAATCTAGAATCTTATCAATAATCATGTTGCAAATACAATCGCTTTTTGCAGTTATAATTGACTTTGCGGCGATTTAGATGTATAATATAGGAAAGATTTAACTAATGTTTTTAATATCACATTTGGAGGAATAATTATGGCTTCAAAATTTTTAGGTGGATTAACTAAAGATGAATATACTGCATTAACCCAGAAACTTCATTCTATACAAGATGGTAAATGCTATATTTGTCGTAAAGATATTGATTTAGACTTGCATAACACTAATATCGACCACGTTATTCCGCTTGCCAACAAGGGTAAAGATTCTGAGGACAATTTTGCACTTACACACGAAAGCTGTAACAAGTCCAAACAAGATGCTGATTTAAAAGTAGCTCGTGCACTTGCTCAGCTTACAGAAATAAAGCGTAGAATAGCTGATGGAGAACTTGGAACTGACACATCTGAAACAGCTTCATTAAAACATGTTTTCGAGCACATTGGCGGTGGAAAATACAGCCTACACTATAAAACTGAAGGCAATACTTTTTCATATACACTGTCCGAAATGAACGATGAAAAAATTTACAAGGTTCCAATTTTCACAGATGGTTTATCGGGCGAAAAAACTGTATTTATCGAACTTCCCGTTGAATATCTTTACCACGATGAGTTAATTAATCCTCGTGGGATTAACAGCAGTATCAGTTTACTTGTAAAGGAATTTTATCAGAAAAATCCACAACTACATTTATCACTTGCAAGAGTGGATGCTGATAAAATTAAGATATTTGATGGACAACACAAAGCGGTAGCGCAATTGCTTTTAGGACAGAGAAAACTACTTGTGCGTTTGTTCATTAGCCCTGATATTGACAGACTTATCACAACAAACACTAACGCAGGTAGTAAGCTTCGCCAGATTGCTTTCGATAAATCTATTATGCGTCAGCTTCACGATACACTCTATGCAGATAGAATCAGAAAGTACCAGCAAGACCATCATCTTGAAGAAAACGACTATACATTCTCTGAACAACAACTTGTGGAATACTTTAAAGGTGAAGCCAATATTAAAAAATACATTAACGATAGCGCAAAACATCAAATTACTCATTCTATGGATAACAAGCTCCGAACATTTATTGATTTTGAAGGTCGTGCCAAAGAACTGCCTATTTCATACAATGCATTTGAAAAAACCGTTTTGGCTCGCTTCTTGGATAGCAAACGAATTCTTAAAACGCCGATAAATTACAGAATGGACGAAGGTAAAAATCCTCGTGAAATTGAACAGAAGCAGATTATACGACTGCTTAACATTATCGCGGAGGAAATATACATTGATAAATTTAACCCAGAAATCGGCGTGTATCGAATCGAAAACAAAATCATTGACGGGAAAGACGCCGATTTCTCAGATGAACATTTAGCGGCATACCGTATTTCTAAAGAAGAAATTATGTATAACTGGATGTTGTGGTTAAAGAAAGTAATCGAGAACTATTTTAGTAATACAGGAAAAATGTATGAGCAAGGCAGCGAGTTTCAAATAGAGTTTGATGAACAGCTTTGGGCAAACATCACTAATTTCATAAGAAACCTTATCAAGTTACCATTGTGGAAAAATCGTGATATGGCATGCACTGTATTCTCAGGTAAAAATAATTATGATTACTGGAAAATGGTCTTCGAAACAGGAAGCAATCCCGATGGTGTAAAGGTGCTGGCACAGCCATTAAACTATATCGAGATGATTAAAGCATAAATTTCTATAATTCAGCAGGCATTATAACGTTGTAATAAAAATACAAATAAGAACCATAAGAAATCAGTAGGTAGAATTTGAAACCAACAAAATTTTTAATGTAAAACCATATAAATGATTCTTATAAGAAATTTGCGTACAGTAAAACATCAAAGAGTCTTAAAACCTTAGAAAAAAATATTTCACATATGAAGTGAAGAAAGCAAATTTATTTTGCTATGGCATGTAATTAACATTCGAAAGGAATATTATTATGAATATCGAACTAATCACTATTGAAAAATTTCGTTCAATAAAAAAAATATCGTTCGCCATAAATGATATTACAGCTATAGTAGGGGAAAATAATTCTGGCAAAACTTCTGTCCTTAGAGCTATAAATGCTGTCTTAAATTATTCATTTGAAGAAGAATTTTTCTTAAATCGTCGACATCAATATGCACAAAAAAGCAATACCCATATCACAATTACATTTAATAATACACCTCCTGATGAACGCCTTCTTCCATATATCCAAGATAGAAAGATAACTGTACACTTTTCTTACATATACAGTGAAAATAAAAGAAAACTTTTCATTGTAAAAAGCGGCACTAAAATACCAATAGATGAATCTATCTTATCAATAATATCTGAGCATATTATGTATGTATATATTCCTGCAGGCAGAAGTAATAAAGACGTTTTATGGAAATCAAACTCTGTTTTTAAACAGTTGGTTTTGAATTATGCTGCACAATATACTGAAAAAAAAGACTTGATTTCTGGACAAGTAAGAAATGCTGCAAAAAAAATTCACGACTCAGTTTTTACAAGAATAGAACAGCAACTCGAAAAACTGTATATGCAGAATAAACATGAAACGTTCAATTTAAGTTTTCCAGATAATTTAGACTACACTTTTCTTATAAATAACTTAGTCGTATCTCTCAAAGAATATGACAAAAACTATCCATTACAAGAATGTGGTAGCGGAATAAAAAGTCTTGCTGTTATAGCAATGCATAGAGCGAATGCTTTGTTGCGAAATGGTACGACTGTACTTGGTATAGAAGAACCTGAAACAAACTTACATCCACAAGCACAAAAACGATTTATGTCATCATTGCAAGAAACTATAAACGGCAGTGATTCACAAGCACTATTTACAACGCATTCCACTGTTTTGGTTGATGCCTTGCCTCACCAAGATATTCTTTTGATTAGAAGGATACCAGATACATCTCGTGGGTTCATATCTACTGCTGCTAAAATTCATCATGACTTTTGGGAAAGATATGATATTGAAGAGTTTAAGCATTACCAATATTTTAATTATCGAAATAGTGATTTCTTTTTCTCAAAATTTGTTGTATTAGGTGAAAGCAAAAACGATTGTCAAGTGTTTCAGATGCTAGTAAAGTCACATCTTGGCAGTAAAATGTCAGATATAAGTTTTCTAGATGCTGGCGGAGTAGAAAATATAAAATATCCATATTTTCTCCTAAAAGAACTAAAGATTCCATTTATATTGATTGTTGACAAAGATTATTTCTTTCCTTATAAATGTGATAATGAACTCAGTAAAAGCCGTAATTCTCAAACAGGTCTCCCTTGTTATGCCGATTCTTTAAAAGACGACCCCGTAATAAATGATATATTCCATTCAGAAACACAACAAAGAAAACTCATAGATGCTTGTGGAAAAGGGTATCGTAAGTTTTTTGAATTCTTAAAGCCCTATGGCATTCTTTCGATGAATTATTGCTTAGAAATGGATTTATCCTGTTCAAGTGCAGCGCGTGAAGAATATTACAATTCACTAAATATTTTGCAAGGAAATAGAAATCAAAAATACTTACTTGAAAATAATTACAAATCAATCAAAAAAAATAGATAAAATTTTGAAAATTGTGGATACAATCCCTCATAAAAGTCTTCCTGAAAGCTATTTGAAAATTCAAAATGCAATAATTGAACAAGCAAATTCATATATTTAATGCAGTTCATAAAATATGATTACCACAAATTATATTGCTAATAATCATTTCTGTAAAATCTTAGAGTTGAAAATACTAGCGAAATATTTCCTAAAAACAGCCACGAATTTTTCAAGAAGTGCATATCCAATTATTGCAACAAAACAAGCGGTTATAACAAAAAATATTTTGCACAATCCTTCAAAAATGAAATAATTCTATTGAAATTATGCAAAATGTGTGATATACTAACAGAGTTGAAGAACTTTAATCGAAAGGAAGTTCCCCGAAATCTGTGGCAACAATATGGCAACATAAAATCTGATAGTCCATAATCTATGGATAATTCAAGTAATACAAATACTATAAGCTAAATCTCCTATACAGATTTGTTTAAGGCAGGTTTGTCGGGAGCGAGTGGGAATAAACTACACACAAAAACACAGAGCTATCCGATTAAAATCGGATAGCTCTTCTTTATGTTATACCTGCTTAGTCATTAAGTCGTAGCAGAGATAATCCCCGTTGTCTGTGTGTATGGAATTGTATTCGGTTTCGGAATATCCTCTTTTAAGATAAATTGCCTTTGCGGGTAATGAGGCGGAGAGGACAATACTGCTGTGGTTTTCAGATATTCTGTTTTCGGCAAAAGTGAGGAGCTCCCGTCCGTATCCGTTCCCCTGACTGTCAGGCAATACAAACAAACGGCATATCTCGTTCTCTTTGACGGTAACAGTTCCTACCGCTTGATTATCATTATTAAGACATAAATAAACGATACACTTTTCTATGTCAGCTTTTATATTGCTGTCGTTGTGATGGCTAAGAAAATAATCTACCGCTCCGCTTGGATAATAGTGCGGATAGATGCTTTTAATCGTCTGCACCGTTATGTTCTTTACAGCTTCAAAGTCGGAGATGCTTGCCATAATAATACTCATTATCCCTCACCGTACCCCTTCTTCAAATCAAGGAAAAACGAAACGTGGTCGGAAAGCTCCTTAAAGCCCAGCCCCTTGTAGAAAGAGTATGCCGGCACCGTTCTTTCTGTCATAAGGAAAATCTGCGTCACTCCCTTTGACGGCAAAAGCTTTTCGATTTCCTTTATAAACTTCTTGCCGAGTCCTCTGCCCTGCAACTCTGTTTTGATACAAAGCTCCTCGATATAGTATTCAGTTCCGCCCCACCAGTGCTTTATTCCGCCGAGTGAAATCCCCACAAGCTCGCCATTTTCGTAAAGTCCCAAATCGAGCGGTGTTCTCACTTCCATGAGGTCAAGCAGGTAGTTTGTAAGCTGGTTGTCGTCGCTCCAATCGTCATTCCACGGCGGTGACATAAACACACTGCGAAACAGTGCCTTTATCTCCTCGAAATTATCCATTGTAAGCTCTTTTATCTCAATCATTTCCCTCACCCTTATTTATTCTGCAAGACTGACGCAACATAATAATCGACAAGCTCATAAATCCAGTCTTTAAGGTTACTGAACTCAAAGCCCATTGCCTGTGCCTTGTCTGTATTTATGCTGAACTCGCATTCGCCGTTATACGGGGCATTGTCCCCTTCGGGAGAAATTATCGCTCTGCAGCCTGTCTTTTGCTCGACATAATCCATAATTTCAGAAAGCGAGATTGTACCGTGTGCACTGCCGTTAACAGCACCGCAAAAATCCTGCTCTGCAATAAATGCGAGAAATCTTCCTGCCTCGTCTGAGGAGATATACCCCATCTGCAAATCGGCATTGTCTACATTCATCGGAACACCCTTTATTATATGCTCGACATAAAACCTCAGTCTGTTGGTATAATCGTCTTTTCCTAAAACAACAGGATAACGCACCGCTGTCCAGTTTACATTGCTGTACACATTTGAAAGTGCAATTTCAGCCTGCCTTTTGACCTCGCTGTAAGAGCCGTCGCCTCTGTCACACCACACAAGCTCTTTTCCCCTGCCGTCATAATTCTCCTCAACTGTGTTGATGGTTTTAGGCTCGTACACGGCGGTTGTCGACATATAGATATATCTGTCGCAATCAAGAACCTCAAGCACGTTTCTTATATCATTCGAGCAATAGGCAATCTTGTCTATAACAACGTCAAAATGCTTGTCCTTGAATGCTGTTCTTATGCTGTCTCTGTCACTGCGGTCAAAGGTTATACGCTTTACCTTGTCTCCGAAGCTGTCTTTTGCAAGGCCTCTTGTCGCAATTGTCACCAGATGGCCTCTCTTTATAAGCTCGTTTACCATATGTACTCCGAAAAAACGTGTTCCGCCGATAACAAGAATGTTCATTGTCTGAAATCCCCTTTAGCATTCATTACTTATCTGCATTATAACATAGCTGTATCAACAATTCAAGAAGCTCTCCCTCTTGAAAAAAGTATTATTATGTGATACAATATTTTCAATCGTTTAAGTTAAAATAAAACCTTTTGAACGGAGGCTTGTTTATGATAAAGAAGCTTATAGCAGCGTTGCTGTCGCTTTCTGTGGCACTATCGCTTTGTGCGTGTGGCGACAAGGACAGCAGCAGTAGTAAGGCAGACTCATCATCTGCTCCTGATACTACAACAACTACTGCACCTGCTACCACAACAACAACTACAACAGCCGCAGAGCCTGAGCCGGAGCCTGTGAATATTTTCGACCTTGAAGGCTTTGATATGGGAGAGGCAAAGACTCTTGGCGGTAACAAAGACCTTAATCTTACTACACTGATGGATTGCGAAGCTTTATCGTACGGTGACATAGAGGCAGAATCCTTTGAAATAGTTAAAATCACCGATAAAAACATACTGCTCAGACTCTCATACTTCGCTGAAGAAGACAATATGATGGAAAAGCTTATTTCCATTGACAAGGAAACATATGAGGTCAAGTCTGAATTGGATTATGCAATCGGCGGCAGCGGTACTCAATTTCTTGATGACGGTATGGTGTTAATAAAGTCAGGTGAAAACCATCACGAATATACTGTTTATGACTACGACATGAATGTTCTCAGTTCTTTTGAGTCAGAAAGCTACAGACCGTATTATTTCACCGATACAAACACAGCCTACTATTTATCCTATAACTTATCGGCTGCATACAGATATGATGTGAAAACCCAAACATCAAAGATGGTTTCAGACAGCAGTGAGTATTATGTTTCAGACCTGTCCGGAGTTGAGAGGATAAACGGAGAAGATATTCTCCGGCTGACAACTGTCGAAGAAGACCTCAAGAATCACTCGGGCGTGCTTAATACTGCAACGGGTGAGCTTACATACTTCGATGCAGACGGATATTACAGTTTAACAAACGGTCTGTTCTCATACGATAAATACGCAGAGGACTACTCCACAGAGTACAGTCTGTATTCATACAGCAAGGACAACGCCGTAAAAGTGTCCTTCGATGATAATGAAAGGTATTATCTTGAGCTTTCCGCTTGTGACAACAAGGTTATATACTACACATATTCAGATTACATTTTCAGCTTTGAGGTACTTGACATTGAAACAGGAAAGCTTATAGGCACCTGCTCTTTTGACAGCAAGGAGATTATGCCTGACGAGGACGAGGTTAGAAAGAAGCTCGGCATTGATGCAGACTACGATGTTTCATACTACACCGAGCCGAGTGCTTTATACGAATCATGCTTTTTGGATGATGACACTCTCATTCTTGCCTTCAGCAATATGGCGGGCTACAAGATGTATGTGACATGGGACCTCTCTATGCAGGATGGCTATGAAAGTACGATTCAGATATCCGATTGCAAAGACGTTGAATTTGACTATGACGAGTCTTCAATCAGCCAGACTTACACCATTCTCCAGCCGTCAGAGGTGTCAGATGAGCTTAAGCCTCTGAGGGAAAAGGCTGACAAGCTTGAGGAGAAGTACGGAATAGAAATTCTCTTTGAAAATGAAGCTGTCGGATATATGGGCACCTATTATCTTAAAGATATCGCTTCGAGTATAAGCTACTTTACTCCTTACGAAGTTATTTCCAGTGCGCTCGATGACCTCGATACAGAGCTGGCAAGATATCCCGAAGGCTTCTTTGACCAGGTTTCAAACGACGGCTGTAAGGGATACAGATTCATTTTCACAGGAGATATAATCAGCCTTGACAAGCAAGACCCGACCGGCTTCAAGTATGCCATTGACGGCAGCATAAATGTTGTAATACAAACACGCCCTCAGAACCCCACCGTTCTCCACCATGAGCTGAGCCATTCTATCGACCACTACGTTGAAGAAAAGCTGGAGGGTACACTGGACTTTTCAGAAGGCTGGGATAAGCTCAATCCACCGGACGATATATGGTATACAGGAGAATTAACACCCGAGGAAGTGCATGCGGAATGTGTTACGAATAACATTGACCCATCGGGCGCTTACTACTTTTCAGAATACGGCCACACAAATGCTACCGAAGACAGAGCAGAAATCTTCAGTGCAGTTATGAGGCCTGAAAACTATGTTCAGTTTGAGCTTGACCGCTCACCTTTCATTGTGGCAAAGCTCAACTACTACGCTGAATGTATAAGACTTGCATTCGACGGCTCAGAAAACTGGGACGAAATACCTTGGGAAAAGTATATGGATAACTAAATCCTTTAAACTCCCCTTCAGATTACGAAGGGGAGTTTTTTTGCTTGCAAAAAATATTATTATGTGATATAATATTCTCAATCGTTTAAGTTAAAACAAAAATCTTTTAGACGGAGGCTTGTTTATGATAAAGAAGCTTATAGCAACATTGCTGTCGCTTTCTGTGGCACTCTCACTTTGTGCGTGCGGCGACAAGGACAGCAGCAGTAGTAAGGCAGACTCATCATCTGTTCCTGAAACTACAACAACTACTGCGCCAACTACCACAACTACAACTACTACAACCGCAGAGCCTGAGCCGGAGCCTGTGAACCGTTTTGACTTTGAAGGCTTTGAAATGGAAGATGCAAAGACTCTTGGCGGTAATAAAGACCTTTCTCTTACTGCAATGATAGATTTAGATGGTCTGACATACAGCGGCGACGAGATTACATATCTCAGGATAGAAAATATCACAGACGACAATATACTGCTCAGATTGAATTATAAATCGGCTGACGGAGATATCGAAACCAGGCTCGTTTGCATAGACAAGGAATCCTACGAGGTTATATCTGAGCTTGAATGTGATTTTGACAACACCTCTAGCGAGTATCTGAGTGACGGAATTATCATTTCAGATTCCGAAGATAACTACCACAAGTATACTGTCTACGACTCTGAGCTAAACGCTGTAAAATCCTTTGAATCGACAGGCTACAACAAGTATCTGTTTACAGACATAAACACAGGATACTATATGTCATACACAGATTCGCAGTTGTACAGATATGACGTTTTATCAGGCAAGTCCGAAAAGATTTCCGACAGCAGTGAGTACTACGTTACAGGTCTCAACAAAGTCGACAAGATTGGCGGCAAGGATTTTGCAATCATCAGCACTGTTGAAGAAGACCACAATAACAGAACCGGAGTACTTGACACTACTACGGGCGAGATTTCCTATCTTGACGGTAACGGATTTCTGAATATTAATAGCGGTATCCTCACCCTCGAAAAATACGATGAGAATTACTCGACAGAATACAGCATGTATGCAACAAGCACCAAGGATGCAGTAAAAATTAATTTTGATTCAGAGGATTATTACGTTTCACAGAATACAGACAGCGACAGAATTCTCTCCTACACATACAAGGACTATGTTTTCTACTTTGAGCTTTTCGATGTGTCGGAGGGCGCTGTAATCGGATGCTGTACCCTCGACGCCAAGGAGCTCTTCCCTGACGAAGAAGAAGCAAGAAAGAAGCTCGGCGTAGACGCAGATTACGACCTGACCACTGACCTTGAGCCGTATCTTTCAACTTCTCCCAGACACCTTGACGATGACACCCTCATTATGTGCTTTGAAAATACGCTTGCGTACCAAATCTTCGTAGAGTGGGATATCTCCAAGCAAAGCGGATTTGACAGCAGGCTCGTTGCAACAGAGTGCGACACCACAGATGAGTTTTACTCCCCGTCTTCAATTGAGCAGATTTACACTATCCTCCAGCCTTCCGAGGTTTCTGAAGGATACAAGCCTCTGAGAGAAAAGGCTGACAAGCTTGAGGAAAAGTACGGAATAGAAATTCTCATTGAAAACGAAGCAGTGGGATACATGGGTGAGTATATTCTCGAAAACTATGCTACAAACATATTTGTGTATGACCATTATGAGACACTCAGCGGTGCACTCGATTGCCTTGACAGAGAGCTTGCAAGATATCCTGAAGGCTTCTTGGACCAGGTGTCAAATGACGGCTGCAGTAACTACAGATTCCTTCTCACAGGGGAAATAGTAGGCATAAACAAGGCTAACGCAGGCGGCTTCAAGTATGCAATTGATGACAATATCAATATTGTAATATCTGTTGCATTCAGCGATATTTCAGGCACCTTGCACCACGAGCTGAGCCACTCTATCGACTACTACGTTGAGGAAAAGCTTAAGGGAACAGTAGACTTCTCTGCAGAATGGCAAAAGCTCAATCCTGCCGACGACCCGTGGTACGGAGAGGTAGCCACACAGGAAGAAATATTCGCTGAATGTATTGCACTTGACACCGACCCATCGGGTGCTTACTACTACTCCGACTACGGTCACACAAACGCTACCGAGGACAGAGCAACCATTTTCGCGGCAGTTATGACTCCGCCTAACTACATGCAGCCGGAGCTTGAGCGTGCACCTTTCATAGTAGCAAAGCTCAATTTCTACGCTGAATGCATAAACCTTGCATTCGACGGCTCGGAAAACTGGGGCGATATGCCTTGGGAAAAGTATATGAATAGCTAAACATTTCAAAAGGCATCTGCGTATATACGAAGATGCCTTTTTGCTGCGGTATTGAAAAATGAGAGCTTGTGTGATATAATGTTCTCAGTTGTGTAACAACTTTTGAGGGGGAATACATATGAAGAAACGCATTCTGACATGGCTGATTATTTCGGCAATGGCACTCTCGCTTTGTTCCTGCGAGGAAAAGGATAGCAGCAGCAAGACAGACTCATCATCTGTTCCTGATACTACTACACCAACTACCACAACTACTACCACCACAACAACTGCAGAGCCTGAACCTGAGCCGCAGAAGGAGCTTTTGGAGCTTGACGGCTACGGTATGCTTGATAAGTCAGTTGCCATAGACAAGTCGGGCAAGGCTATGTGTGTTGCAAAGGGCACTGTAAATGCAAAATTCAGAGATAAGTATGTCGATGTCTTTACGATAGAAAACATCGTAGACGGCTCGCTTATCGTTACCTGCACACTCTCCGATGACAAAATTGTACTCGGAGAAAGCTTCGGCGACGGCGAAGGAGACAGCAGCTACATTGACAACAAGAGATATATGTTCAGGGTGAATCTTGAAACGGGTGAAATACTTAATGAGATTGTGCTCGAAAACTATGATGAGTTTGTTACCTTCCTCGACGGCGGCTTCACCATTGAAACGTCAGACGGCGAAAGCACAGTTACGGATGTTTATGACTATGACTTCAACAAGATATATACATCGGACAGAAAGGGCGGATATGGTACCTTCAAGATAAACGGCAGCGTTGATACAGCCTATTATCTCGAAGACCACGTGGTCTACTCTGTTGACCTTGAAACCGAAGAGCTGAAGGCAGTCACTGAGTATTCCGACATTTATGTCAACCACATGAGTGACATTATGACAATCGACGGAAAGGACTTTGTGTCGCTTACTGCCCTTGAAACAGACGGCAAGGAATACGACTGTATTGTCGATGCCAAGACAGGCGAAGTGTTCAGATTATATACAGATATGTGCTATATGGATACAACAGAGAATGTCCTTCGTCTGAATGTCTATGATGACAGCTACAACACAGACTATATCCTTATCAGCGGTAAGAAAGACAGCCTTGACAGGGTTGAGCTTCCTGAGTCGATAACATATTCACTCTGCTATATGCTCGATGACGGCAGACTTTTTTACAACTTCAAAACAGAGGACGGATACTTTGTCGAGGTTTACGACCTTGAAACAAACAAGCTTGTCGGAAGCCTTACTGTTTCAACCGACCTCTTTGAGCCTGACGAGGACAAGATGAAAGAGGTGTTCGGCGAGGACTACGACATAGATGCGTTCTATGACCCTACAGCCTACTTTATGTACGGAGAGCCTCTGTTTACAGGCGACAACACAGTGCTTCTGAGATTTTCAAACAATCTGCGTGAGGAGTTCTTTGTTCTGTGGGAAATCGGACTTGAGGATGGCTACACACAGCATATCAAGGTCACCGACGAGGAGATACTTCCGCAGTATGTAAGAGAAGAAGATGTCCAGGAAAGATTCCAGTTCATACAGCCGGGCGAGCTCACAGGAGAATATCTTACTCTGAAAGAAAAGGCTGACGAGATTGAAAAGAAGTACGGCATTGAGCTTGAAATCGCAGACGAAGCGGCAGGAGTTATCGTTGACTTTGCTATGGTGCCGTCTGAAAGCTACGAATACACAAGCGATGCTCTTGATGTTCTCGACAGAGAGCTTGGCAGATACCCTGCAGGCTTCCTTACACAGATAAAGAACTACGATTCTGACAAGATACGCATCTACCTTACCGCAGACGTTGTCGGATTTACAGACGAGTTTGAATACGGCGGTGTATGTACAACATACAATAACGAAATCGTGATTGCGCTTGAGGTAGGTGACCTACCCTACTTAGAGTCAAGTATTCACCACGAGCTGAGCCACGCTATCGACGTTTATGTTGAAGAGAAGCTCAACAACCCTGATTTTAGCGACGGCTGGGACGCACTCAACCCGCAGGATGATATCTGGTATACAGGCAGTCCTGAACTTCACGAGCTTTATGTCGAAAGCTTCTACTCAGATATAGATACTGCCGGTGCATACTATGTTGACGAATACGGTCACACAAACGCTACCGAGGACAGAGCGAGAATCTTTGAAACGGTAATGAGCGACGGTTGTTACACTGTAAGATTCGACGAAGCTCCTTTCCTTATGGCAAAGCTCAACTTCTATGCAAAGAGCATCAGAGAAGCATTTGACGGCTCAGAAAACTGGGGCGAGGTGCCTTGGGAAAAGTACATGAACTAAACTACTCTTTTGTGCCGGCTTTTATGGTCGGCACTTTTTATAAGGAATTTAATCTTCTCAATCGTATAATATACAAAGGACAACGTTTATAAAAAAACAAATGTCAGGAGTGGTCTTATGGACAACGGTGCAAGTAGCTACCGCCGTTTCCTTGACGGTGATAAAAATGCATTCGGCGAAATTGTAGACGAGCTGATGTATGGGCTTATATACTTTATAAACAGCTATGTGCATGATTTTCACACAGCCGAGGACATTGCTATGGATGTTATGGCAGACCTTATAGCAAACCGTCATCGGTACAACTTCAAGGTGAAGCTCAAAACCTATCTTTATATGGTTGCAAGAAGCCGTGCACTTGACCTGATAAAGCACAGAAAGGTCTATAAACAGACTGAGCTGAGCGAGGATATCAAGGCAAGCGACGATATCGCACAGCTTGAAAAAGCCGTTCTCACAAGTGAGAGAAGGCGTGTGCTTGGCAGGGCTATGTCACAGCTTCCGCAGGATATGAGAGAAGCACTTCACCTTGTATATTTCGAGGAAATGAGCTACGACGAGGCCTCGAGGGTTATGAAGAAAAGCAAAAAACAGCTTGACAATCTTCTTTACCGTGGTAAAAAGGAGCTTTTCGTCCTGCTCGGCGAGGAGGGAAAACAGCTAATATGAAAAACACAAATGAATACACACAGGAAATTCTCAGAAGAGGAAGCGAGAAGCTTGTGCGTGAAAAAAGAAAAAGAAACCAGCGTATCGCAGTGACGCTTTGTATGTGTCTTGTTATATGTCTGGGAGCAGGAGGGGCGTTTGCTCTGCCAAAGCTTATAAACAAAGCTTCCGAAAACAGCTCAAGCTCACAGGTGACTGAGTCATCTTCCGTAGTACAAAATAACGCAGACAACGGAAACACCGCAGGAACAGATGACCTTCCGTTTTTCTCCGGTGCAGATGTTCCCGACAGCGAAGTCACACTCGATGACAGACCTGTAATCTGGGGAGATAACACAAGCGTCGAAGACTACGGCATCTGCGAATGGAACGGAATTAACATTACCTCAAGGCTTTACGATAAGCTTGAGGAAAATGACGAAAACGTCCTGTTCGCTGTTACTCCAATGAACTTTTTGCTCGACATGGACTTTGTCTACAACGGCAAAACGCTCTCCCAATACGAAGCCGACAGAGAGGATGAATATTCTACTTTCAACAAGCTGGGTATGCTTTTAAAGGACGGCGACTCTCTCAAGTACGGCGAGCTTCTCTACAAGGGCGGTGCTCCAAACGGCGAAAAGTGGGCAGAGAGCTTCTACCACGAAAGAGTAGAAATGTACGGCGAGGAATTCTTAGCAAAGTACATTGTTGACGGCGAATTCCTCAAGGACAAGGTTCAGGAGGACCTTGACGCTATGAGCGACCGCACAGCCTCAAAACTGCACGACGAGGCTGTTGAAGCGTACAGATTGCACACAATCAAGGAGCTTGCAAAGACACTTGACGAGCAGGACATACGCTATGAGATGATGAATGATTATCTTGTTATGTATGTGACGGAAAATGAGCTCGCTCAGTTGTCCTCAATCCTGCCTTCACAGTCGCATTTCGGTCTTGCGGTGGATTTTAATCAGCCTCAGGATTTTGAAAACTACATCACAGACGATACAGACAAATAACTATTTCATACCGCTACAGATAATATGCTGTGGCGGTTTTATTCTGCTTGAAAACAGAACGGTAATGTGATATAATACTTTTAACTAATGTTTTATATGAAAGGGTGCTTTTATGGCAAGGCTTCTTCTTGTGGAGGATGATAAGACAATTGTAGAAAACCTTACCGAGTTTCTTTCGTCGGAAGGCTTTGAAATAGTATCTGCTTCGGGACAGGCAAAGGCACTTGAGCTAATTGCGAAAGAGCAGTTTGACCTTGCACTTCTTGATGTTTCCCTGCCCGACGGAAACGGCTTTTCTGTATGCAAGGCGATAAAGACAGACAGCAACACCCCTGTTATATTCCTTACTGCGTCAGGTGATGAGTACAGCACCGTGACCGGCTTTGAGCTTGGTGCTGAGGACTATATCTCAAAGCCGTTCAGACCGAGAGAGCTTGTTTCAAGAATAAAGAACATTCTGCGACTCACGGGCTCGGTCGGCTCTGCCATAAGGCTGGGAGAGATTGTTGTTGACACAGTAAAGGGCACAGCCAGCAAGGATGGGCGTGACCTTTATCTTTCAGCTCTCGAATACAGACTGCTTTTGGTTTTCATAAACAACCGAGGCACAGTTCTTTCAAGAGCAAAGCTTTTAGAGTCGATATGGGATATTGCGGGAGACTTCGTCAACGACAACACACTCACAGTATACATAAAAAGACTCAGAGAAAAAATTGAGACAGACCCTCAGAATCCGACAATCATAAAGACTGTCAGAGGTCTGGGCTACAAGGTGGACGCATAATGAAATTCTTCAGAAACCCCGAAATATCCTCTGCGATTGGTCTGAGCTTTGCCGCAACCGCTGTCGCAAGTGCCTATGTGTTCTCAAAGAATACTACTCTGGGCTTTGTCACAGCAGGACTTGGCATTGTGCTGTCAGCGATATATCTTATTGCCGCTTTCTCAAGATACAACCGCATCAATGAGATTTCAGCCGACATAAACAAGATTCTTCACAGCGATGACGCTGTTATGTCGATGAGCAAATACACCGAGGGCGAGCTTAGTATTCTTGAGAGCGAGGTTCACAAGATGACCATAAGACTCCGTGAACAGCAGCAGAAGCTTCTCGATGACAAGATATATCTTGCAGACTCGATTGCGGATATATCGCATCAGATAAGAACTCCGCTGACCTCAATAAACCTGCTTTGCGAGTTTCTCTCCGAGGAAAAGCTTTCTGACGAAAAGAGGCTTAAATACACAAGGGACCTTATGAAGCTTCTCAAGAGAATCGACTGGCTTATAACCGCACTTCTCAAGATGTCAAAGCTCGATGCGGGAACGGCAAGGTTCAAAACGGAAACAATGCCTGTTTCAAAGCTTATCGACAAGGCTACCTCTCCCCTGCTTGTTCCCATTGAGCTTCGTGAACAAAAGCTTGAAATCAACGCAAGCGGAGAGTTTTCGGGCGACCTTCAGTGGACATGCGAGGCTATCGGAAACATAGTCAAAAACTGCATGGAGCACACTCCTAGCGGCGGCACGCTCACGATTGACGCCTGCGAAAATCCGCTGTACACAGAGATTGTGATTTGTGATACAGGCTGCGGAATTTCAGACAAGGACCTCCCGCACATTTTTGAACGCTTCTACAAGGGCGAAAACTCAGGCGACCAGAGCTTCGGCATCGGTCTTGCACTGGCAAGAATGATTATTACCTCACAAAACGGCACTATAAAGGCGGAAAACAGGAAAGACTGCGGAATGATGTTCACCATAAAGTTCTACAAGAGTGCAGTATAGTATTTCGGGAAGCTTCGCCATTACGGACAGGGCTTCCCTTTTTATATGACTGAATTGTTATTTTAAAGTCATCGCTATGTCATATATCTGAGCTATAATATAATAGCAGACTTATAAAGGAGAGAAAAACAGATGGAAATACTGAGAGTTGAAAAGCTTTGTAAAACATACGGAAGCGGCGAAAACCAGGTCAATGCACTCAGCGATGTTTCCTTCAGCGTACAGAAGGGAGAGTTCATTGCGATAGTCGGACCGTCAGGTTCGGGCAAATCTACCCTTTTACATATTCTCGGCGGCGTTGACAAGCCTACAAGCGGAAAGGTGTTTATGAACGGAAGCGACGTATATGCCCAAAGCGACGACCAGCTCGCTGTGTTCCGCCGCAGGCAGGTGGGTCTTATCTATCAGTTCTACAACCTTATTCCTGTACTTGATGTAAAGGAAAATATAACTCTCCCTGTTCTTATGGACGGACAGAAGGTCAACGAGCAAAGACTCGCAGAGCTTATAAGCGTGCTGGGTCTCAAGGGCAGAGAAAAGCATCTCCCAAACCAGCTCTCAGGCGGTCAGCAGCAGAGAGTTTCCATCGGCAGAGCTCTTATGAATGCGCCTGCCGTTGTGCTTGCAGACGAGCCGACGGGCAACCTCGACTCAAAGAACAGCCAGGATATTGTAGAGCTTTTAAAGCTTTCAAACGAGCGCTACGGACAGACTCTCATTATGATTACGCATGACGAGAACATCGCCCTTCAGGCTGACAGGATAATTGCAATCGAAGACGGAAAAATCACTCGTGACGAGGTGATTTCACGATGAATATATTTAACAGGGTTACCCTTTCGACGCTAAGGCTCAACAAGACCAGAACCCTCGTTACTATCATCGGAGTGATTCTTTCTGCGGCAATGATTTGTGCGGTTGCTACCGCAGGCAACAGCTTCAGGGACTACCTGCTGCGTGACACTGTTTCATATACCGGAGATTGGCATGCGAGTGCTGAAATGATAAACGAGCAGCAGCTTCAGACGCTGCTTGACTCGGACGAAATCCAGAGCGTTGACTACGCAAAATCTCTCGGCTACGCAGTTGCCGAAAACTCAAAGCATGCGACAAAGCCGTATTATTACGTAATCGAGGCTGACGAGTCGTTTGCAAAAACGGTATCCATACACCTTCTTGACGGAAGATACCCGACAGACAGCAGTGAAATAATCCTTCCTGAACACCTTTCCTTCGGCGGCGGAATTGACTACGAAATCGGCGACACGCTCACACTTGAGATAGGCGACAGAGAATCTGACGGCTTTATTCTCAACCAGAACAACCCTTATGTAGATTATGACTACGATTTAAACGAGATTGTTTCTGACGAATACATTCTAATAAAATATACCAAGACCTACACGGTAGTCGGGTTCTTCGCCGAGCCGGGCTTTGAGGACTACTTTGCCCCCGGCTTTACGGTAATTACCGCACCCTCTGAGGAATATAACGAAAACGCAATCTACGACGCCTACGTAAAATTCAAGGACCCGATGGCAACCTATGACTATATTGAAAGCACAGACGATTTCTTTATGAACCCTAACAGCGAAGTGCTTATGCTCATGGGCATATCAAGGCACGAGAGCTTTCTTATTGTATATTACGGACTGCTCGGAATCATAATCGGGCTTATTGTTCTCGGTTCTGTCGCACTTATCTACAACGCATTCTCAATATCAGTTTCAGAGAGGACAAAGCAGTTCGGTCTGCTCTCCTCTGTCGGAGCGACAAAGAGACAGATACAAAGAAGCGTACGCTTTGAAGCGCTGGTCATCAGCCTTATAGGTATCCCGATAGGCATTCTCCTGGGTGTAGGCGGAATTGGAATCGCCCTTCACATCCTTTCAAACAAGCTTTTAGAGCTTTCTGACGTTATAACAGAAGTAGAGCTAAGACTGTGCGTTTCGCCGTTTTCAATACTCACGGCGGTTATAGTTTCACTTGTGACGGTGTTCATATCCGCATGGATTCCGTCAAGGCGTGCTACAAAGGTTACTGCAATCGAAGCTATAAAGCAGACTAAGGAAATCAAGAAAAAAAGGATAAGAACCTCTAAGCTTACATATAAGCTGTTCGGACTTGCGGGGGTGCTTGCATCAAAGTATTACAAGCGAAACCGCAAAAAGTACCGTGCGACAGTTGTCAGCCTGTTTATGAGCATTGTGCTGTTTGTTTCCGCTTCATACTTCTGCACGCTGCTCACAGCCGCTATTGACGACATTATCGGCACCTACAACTGCGATATAATATACTACGATATAAAGCTCGACAACGACAGAGAAGCAGCACTTGACCTGCACTCAAAGATAGATGCCCTGAGCGAGGTTGATAAGGTAGCTCTGAAGCTCGCTATCTACACAGAGTCACATCCCGATGCAAGCGAGCTTTCTGACAGCTGGATTGAATATTCAAAGATGGATATGAGCTATGACTATGAAACAGATACCGCCAGCACTCAGACACTTGCACTCTTTGTAAACGACGAGGAGTACCTAAAGCTGCTTAAAGAAAACGGGCTTTCAAAGGAAAAGTTCATGGACCCGGGCAATCCGCTTGCGGTAGTATATGACGCCTATGTCGGATACTCTTATTCTGACGACAAATACATCACAGGCAACATATTCAGTTCTCAGGAGCCGTCTGTAACTATCACCTTCCAGAGATATATCGAGGGCATTAACTACAACGATTACTACTATGTCGAAGAATACCTCGAAAACGGAGAGACATACTACACCCTCCCCGGCACCTACGGACCAGGCTCGTTTATAACAATACCGGAAGAAGCACTCTTCAGAACCGCTACCCTCAGTGGCGGAGCGATAATTGATGAAGTCCCGTACTTTCTGGATAATCTGAGCATCGGAGCTGTATTTATATATCCTCAGAGTCTTATGGATATCGTGCTGGTTGAAGAGCCTGCCTTCCTGTCTGCCGAATACGCAATCAAAACCGACAATCCCAATGAAGCAAATGCTGCACTTTTAGAGCTTATCGACACCGAAAACTACTCAACCGATGGACTTTTCAACTATGCCGGCACGGAGCAGTCTGTAAAGTCAGCGGTTAATATAACCGAGGTTTTGGCATATAGCTTTATCGTGCTTATTTCACTTATTGCAATTGCAAATGTATTCAATACAATCTCAACAAACGTCGCTCTCAGACGCAAGGAGTTTGCAATGCTCAGGTCTGTCGGAATGACCTCCGGGGACTTCAACAAAATGATGTGCTATGAGTGTATCCTCTATGGCGTAAAGTCGCTCGCACTCGGTCTTCCTGCAGCTATAGGTATGTCATATATTATTTACAAGACCTTTGCGATGGGAGTTATATTTGAATTCTCCTTACCTGTATCAGCTATGGTTATCGCATCCTTCAGCGTGTTTGCTGTCGTGTTCGCAACAATGATGTATGCTGTGCATAAAATCAAAAAGGATAATACCATAGACGCACTCAAAAACGAAAACCTGTAACAGCACCTTGGCACCGCCCTTTTGTGGCGGTGCTTTTTTTGCAGATTTGTCATAAAAACAGCTTATGCGGAAAACGGATTTTATCACATTAACAAAATAAAGCGAAAATACTTTAAATCACTTGACAATATAATAATCCTTATGATATAATGCAAAACATGAAAAGATGCGGTTTTCAGAGTCTTTTCAAAGCAACATTTTCGGACCACCCTCTGAGGGTCGAGGCCATACGGACAGCCGGGTCCACTGCCGACGGCGGTTTTCGCCTTATTGATTGAGTTTGAAGCTCAAATTTTATAAGTTGGTTACTTCATAACCGAAATTGCACTTCTGTGCAGACTTGTGAAACGGTCAATAAGAGTAGTAAAAGTGATTTGCTATATAGACTCTGTATGCCCTTATACTTTACAAATTCGTTCGATGGGACGCTTTGTCCTCTATCGGTATTTTGTTTTTGTCAAAGCACAAGCTGTAAAGAAGCAGCCTTGTGCTTTTTTTATTTTAAGGAGTATTATTTATGGACCAGACAAGAGCCCCTATACACGAAGCGCTTGAGCGTTTCAGAAAAATGAGAGTAGTTCCCTTTGATGTGCCCGGCCACAAGCACGGTAAGGGCAACCCTGAGCTGTGCGAGTTTCTTGGCAAGCAATGCGTCGAGGTTGATGTAAACAGCATGAAGCCGCTTGACAACCTGTGCCACCCTATTTCAGTGATAAGAGAAGCGGAGATGCTTGCCGCTGAGGCATTCGGAGCGGCACACGCATTCCTTATGGTCAGCGGAACAACAGGCTCTGTGCAGAGTATGATTCTGTCCGCCTGTAAGCGTGGCGACAAGATTATTCTTCCCCGAAATGTACACAGAAGTGTAATCAACGCACTTGTGCTTTGCGGAGCAGTTCCCGTTTATGTAAACCCTGAGGTTGACTCAAGGCTGGGAATATCGCTTGGTATGAAGCGTGAGCAGGTTCAGAAGGCAATCGACGAGAACCCGGACGCTGTTGCGGTTCTTGTAAACAACCCGACCTACTACGGAATATGCTCTGACATAAGGGCAATTGCTCAGATGGCACACAAGGCAGGTATGCTCTGTCTTGCGGATGAGGCTCACGGAACACATCTTTACTTCGGCGAGGGACTTCCCGTTTCGGCTATGGCGGCAGGTGCGGATATGGCGGCGGTTTCTATGCACAAAAGCGGCGGAAGCCTTACACAATCAAGCCTTCTGCTTGTCGGAGAGGGCGTTTCCGAGGGACGTGTAAGACAGATTATAAACCTTACACAGACAACATCGGGAAGCTATCTGCTTATGTCAAGCCTTGATATAAGCAGACGAAATCTTGCACTAAGGGGAAAAGAAATCTTCAGACAGGTATCTGAGATGGCTGACTACGCAAGAAGCGAGATAAACGAATCGGGCGGATATTACGCATTCGGCAAGGAGCTTATAAACGGAAACTCTGTCTACGATTTTGATACCTCGAAGCTCAGCGTTCACACACTTGATGTCGGTCTTGCAGGAATTGAGGTTTACGATATTCTGCGTGACGAGTATGATATACAGATTGAATTCGGCGATTTAGGAAACATCCTTGCATACCTTTCTATCGGTGACAGACCGCAGGAGGTTGAAAGACTTGTGAGTGCACTTTCTGACATAAACAGACGCTATCATACTGACGGCTCAGGACTTATGACGCAGGAATACATAGAGCCTCAGGTTGTTGCAACTCCGCAGGAGGCTTTCTACTCAGGCAAGGAAAGTCTGCCGATTGAACAGACGGAAGGCAGGATATGCAGCGAGTTTGTTATGTGCTATCCTCCGGGAATACCTATTCTTGCACCGGGAGAAAGAATAACAAAGGAAATCCTTCGCTACATAGACTACGCAAAGGCAAAGGGCTGTAATATGACAGGCCCTGAGGACGCTGACATACTGCGTCTTAACGTTTTGAAATAAGGAGGTACCGGCATGGAGTTCTGGTTTGACGAATTTCACACACCTGACGTAAAGCACAGCATCCGTATAAAAGAGCATCTTTTTACCACAAGAAGCGAATTTCAGAGAATAGACATTTTCGACACCTCGGAATTCGGCAAGGTTCTGACGCTTGACGGAAATGTTATGCTTACAGAGCGTGACGAATTTATATACGACGAAATGATAACACACGTTCCAATGGCTGTTCACCCCGATATCCGTGACATACTCGTTATCGGTGCAGGTGACGGAGGGGTTGTAAAGGAGCTTATCCGCTACGACACGGTTGAGCATATAGACCTTGTTGAGATGGACCCCGAGGTTCTCAACGCCTGCAGGAAGTTCCTTCCCAACAACGCAAACGGCGTTGACGACAGGAGAGTCCGTGTTTACTTTGAAAACGGACTTAAATTCATAAGACGATGCGAAAATAAGTACGACCTTATCATCGTTGACTCTACAGACCCTTTCGGTCCTTCGGAGGGACTTTTCACAAGAGAATTCTACGGCAACTGCTACAACGCTCTGAAATCTGACGGAATTATGGTAAACCAGCAGGGCTCACCCTTCTACGCTCAGGATGCCGAGGCAATGAAGCGAAGCCATATGCGTATAGTAAACTGCTTCCCTATAAGCCGTGTCTATCAGGCACATATCCCGACCTATGCCGCAGGCTACTGGCTTTTCGGATTTGCGAGCAAGAAGTACCACCCAATTGACGACCTTGATTCAGCAAGGTGGAATTCTCTCAGACTTCAGACAAAATACTATACTACAAGACTTCACAAGGGGGCATTCTACCTGCCCGCCTTTCTTGAAAGAATGCTTGAGGAGGTTGAATAGATGCTTAATAAAAACATTGAAGCTTTCATCGGCTGTGACGCAGAATACGAAAGCGCTGACATAGTGCTTTTCGGAGCACCGTTTGACTCTACTACAAGCTACCGTGCGGGAGCGAGAGCCGGCTCGTCGGCTATGAGGCACGAGAGCTTTGCAATCGAAACCTACAGCCCCTATCTCGACGCAGACCTTTGCGACTACGATATCTTCGACAGCGGGGATTTGGAGCTTTGCTTCGGTGACACACAGTCGGTTCTCTCTGACATCGAAGAAAGAACCGCCACAATTCTACGTGACGGAAAGCTCCCTGTTATGCTCGGCGGCGAGCATCTTGTAACACTCGGCGCAGTAAGGGCGGTATTTAAAAAATATGAGGAGCTTGAAATAGTACACCTTGACGCACACGCAGATTTAAGGGATGATTATCTCGGCTGCAGGCTCAGTCATGCCTGCGTTATGAGAAGATGCCACGAGCTTGTGGGCGACGGAAAAATCCATCAGTTCTGCATACGAAGCGGTGACAGGGAGGAGTTTCTGTTTGCAACGGGGCACACGGATATGCATAAGTTTTCGCTTGACGGTCTGTCAGAAACAATTGAGCAGCTTGGCAACAAGCCCGTATATCTGACTATTGACCTTGACTGCCTTGACCCTGCGTTTATGGCAGGCACAGGAACGGCAGAGGCAGGCGGTATTACAACAAGTGAGCTTATCGGGGCAATTCACAGCCTGTCGAAGCTCAACATCGTGGGTGCTGACATAAACGAGCTTGCGCCTTCACTTGACCCTTCGGGAAATTCAACTACAACTGCCTGCAAGCTTTTAAGAGAGCTTCTGCTGGCAATCGAGCTTAAAAGAAAAGGAGAATGAATAATATGAGCAGAGTACTTGTAATAGGATGCGGCGGCGTTGCAAACGTTGCTATCAGAAAATGCTGTCAGGCAAGCGAGGTGTTCACAGAGCTTTGTATTGCAAGCAGAACAAAGTCAAAGTGTGACGAGCTTGCAAAAAAGCTTGAGGGAAAGACAAACACCAAAATCACTACCGCACAGGTAAACGCAGACAGCGTTGACGAGCTTGTTTCACTTATAAACAGCTACAAGCCCGACCTTGTTATGAACATCGCACTCCCTTATCAGGACCTTACCATAATGGACGCATGCCTTATCTGCAAGGTGAACTATATGGACACCGCAAACTACGAGCCTGAAGACACCGACGACCCGCAGTGGCGTGAAATATACGAAAAGCGCTGTGAGGAAAAGGGCTTTTCTGCTTACTTCGATTATAGCTGGCAGTGGGCTTACAAGGAAAAGTTTGAAAAGGCAGGGCTTATGGCTCTGCTCGGCTGCGGCTTTGACCCGGGCGTTACACAGGCTTACTGTGCTTATGCAAAGAAGCACCAGTTTGACAGCATCGACACAATTGATATTTTAGACTGCAACGGTGGAGACCACGGCTATCCGTTTGCAACAAACTTTAACCCTGAGGTAAATCTGCGTGAGGTTTCTGCACCCGGAAGCTACATCGAAAACGGAAAGTGGGTAGAGATACCTGCTATGAGCATAAAGAGAGAATATGACTTTGACGAGGTTGGTATGAAGGATATGTACCTCCTTCACCACGAGGAGATAGAATCGCTTGCTGTGAACATTCCTGAGGTAAAGAGAATACGCTTCTTTATGACCTTCGGTCAGAGCTATCTTACACATATGAACTGCCTTCAGAATGTAGGTATGCTGTCTACAACTCCTGTGATGTTTGAAGGAAGAGAGATTGTACCTATCAAGTTTTTGAAGGAGCTTCTCCCCGACCCTGCAAGCCTTGGTCCGAGAACGAAGGGAAAGACAAACATCGGCTGTATCTTCACAGGCGAGAAAAACGGAGAGAAAAAGAACTACTACATCTACAACGTGTGCGACCATGAGGAGTGCTACAAGGAGGTTGAAAGCCAAGCTATCAGCTATACAACAGGCGTTCCTGCAATGTGCGGTGCTATGATGATGCTTACAGGACAGTGGAGCAAGGCGGGCGTATATACCGTTGAGGAGATGAATCCTGACCCGTTCCTTGAGGCACTTTGTAAATACGGACTTCCTCACAAGGAAAGCTTTGAGCCTGTTCTGGTGGACTAAATGACAGGTAACAATGCATTCTTACACATAGAGGGCTGTGACACAGACAGGCTTTTTTCTGACGTTAAAACGCCCTGCTATGTGATAGACGAAAAGGCTCTTATCACAAACGGCGAGATACTAAAGAGTGTCTGCGACGACACAGGCTGCAGGATACTGCTTGCACAAAAGGCGTTTTCAAACTTCACTCTGTACCCTCTTCTTTCTCAGTACATAAACGGCACAGAAGCGAGCGGACTTTTTGAGGCAAGACTCGGCTATGAGGAAATGCAGGGCAAAGAGGTGCACGTTTTCTGTGCAGGCTACAGGAGCGACGAATTTGAGGAGCTTTTAAAGTACGCTGACCATATAGTGTTCAACACTCCGACACAGCTTAGGCTTTTCGGCAAAAGGGCGAAGGCTTCGGGCAAAAGCATAGGTCTGAGGATTAATCCCGAATGCTCAACGCAGGAGGGACACGAAATATACGACCCTTGTGCACCAAAAAGCAGGCTGGGTACTACAAGGGCGCTGTGGGATGAGCTTATGACCGATGAGCTTGTTTCAATGCTTGACGGGCTTCACTTCCACACTCTCTGCGAGCAGGACGCTGACGACCTTCAGAAGACACTCACGGCAGTTGAGGAGAAGTTCTCGGATGTTCTGCCGAAAATGAAATGGCTCAATATGGGCGGAGGACACCATATCACGAGAGAAGGCTATAACATCGGGCTTCTTAAAAAGCTTATTACATACGCTCAGGAAAAGTGGGGCGTAACGGTTTATTTAGAGCCGGGCGAGGCTCACGCACTCAATGCAGGATATCTTGTGACAAGGGTTCTCGACCTTATCAGAAACGGCGATACAGATATAGCGATACTCGATATGAGTGCGGCTTGTCACACACCCGATGTAATAGAAATGCCGTATACTCCGCCTCTGTACAACAGCGGAAAAGAGGGCGAGCTTATGTATAATTACAGGCTTGGCTGTCCTACCTGTCTTTCAGGCGATATCGTGGGAGATTACTCCTTTGACAAGCCCCTGCAGATGGGCGATATGCTCATTTTCGGGGATATGGCGATATATTCAACCTGCAAAAGCAACACCTTCAACGGTATGGCACTTCCCGATATTCTGCTTCTTAAATGTGACAGAAGCATCGAAGTGATAAAAAGCTTTGACTACCGTGACTTTAAAAACAGGCTGGGATAAGCATATTTAATAACGGACCTTGCTTATTGCAGGGCCCGTTTTTTGAAACAAATTTCTCCCCGCTACTTCCATTATGGATTGATTTGTGGTATATTAGTAATATGTAATTGCTTTATGGAGAGGGTGAAGGATATGAAAAGGTCAATTGAATACATTGTCAGCATTGTTATGCTCATAGTGCTGACTGTCTTTGCTTCGCCTTTGTACGAAACAGCAGTTGTTATTTCCTTTGCCCTGCTCATAACGGTACTCACTCTACAGAGCATCAGCGACAGCTTCAGCATTCCTCTGACTGTGTTACAGCTTACAGGCTCTGTGATTCACGGCGTATTCTCGCAAAACCCATTCTGCTTCCTGCTGATGAGCCGGATAAGTACGCCAAAGCACGACTCTCTGAGGATTTTTACCCCTGCCCTGTTTTTATTAACAAGCGGTCTGATAAAGGGCGAAACGCTGTACAGCGTGCTTTTCTATTCGGCAATTATCACTGTTATATCCGCAATACTCTATGCGACAGAAAAGCTTATCGTACACTACTTTGACACAAAGGACAGGCTCAGCCATTCGGTAAGCGTATGCGCCTTAGGAGAGCTCAGCGAGAAAAAGCTCAACGAGGAGCTGAGAATAAAAAATTATCTCTCTGACAGAAACGCAAGACTTGAAGAGAGAGAAAACATAAGCCGAAATATTCACAACAGCGTCGGCCATTCTATAACTGCGGCGATAATGACTCTTGATGCGGCAGATATGCTCTTTGACACAAATCCCGACAAGGCAAGAGAAAAGCTCGGAAGTGCAAACGAGCGTATCAGAGGCAGTCTTGCTTCTATAAGGCGTGCGGTAAGAGTTTTAGACAGCGAGGACAAGCCTGCTCCTTTAAGCGACCTTTGTGACAGCCTTGAATCAATTTGTCACAGCTTTACTATGGACACGAAAATCAAGGTCAGAATTACAACTGCCGACTGCCCCGGCGACAAGCTTATCCCGTCGGTTCACTCGGAGTTTTTCTGCTCTGCTTTAAGTGAGCTTCTTTCAAACGGCGTAAGACACGGAAATGCCGACACCTTCTTTGTATCGCTCACCTATGGCAGCAAGCACCTTCAGCTTACTGTTACGGACAACGGAAAGAGCGACTTTTGCGGTGACAACAGCGCTGATAAAATAGAGGGCGGCTTCGGACTTAAAAAGCTTATTTCATATTGTGAGAAAAACGGCGGAAAGGCGGAGTTTTCAAATCCTGCGGGATTTAAAAGCGTTGTTACCCTGCCGATAATTGAGGAGGAAGGCTGATGGAAAAGCTGAGAGCTTTACTTGTTGACGATGAACCGCTGCTGCTTGAAAGTCTTGAGATAATTCTGACAATAGGCGGTATGGACGTGGTTGGAATGGCGCACGACGGAAACGAGGCGCTTTCTATACTTGAAACAGCATCCTGCGATATAGCACTTGTGGACATAAATATGCAGGGCATGGGCGGAATAGAGCTTATCTCGCACTTAAGGAGAGATTATCCTGAGATTAAGATACTTGTCCTAACAACCTTTTATGACGACGAAACTATCACGAAGGCAATCTCGGGCGGTGCCGACGGATATCTTCTCAAGGACAGCGGAAAGGACGCAATCCTGGGCGCTGTATCACAGATAATGAGCGGCCGCAACGTCATCGACTCGAAGGTTATGCAGAGGCTTGCGGCACTTATGTCGGGACAGAAAAGCGAGCCTGACATACTCAAGGAAATGACCGCAAGGGAGAAGGAAATCGCTACTCTGCTGTCGCAGGGGCTTTCCAACAAGCAGATTGCACAGAAGCTGTATATCTCTGAGGGAACAGTCAAGAACTACATAAGCGTTATCTACGACAAGACGGGAATACACGACAGAGCAAAGCTTATCGTAGCTATAAACGGATAAAATATGTGACTGCAGTCATAGTCAGAATGTGACTGCGGTCACTTTTTCTTTTTTGGTTGTTGTGGTAAAATGGTATTATCAAAAGTAGGGGGATAGACAATGTCACAGACGCTGTATGCAAGGACATACCTTAAAAACAACAAAAAGCGTGTTGCAACGCTCATAATCAGCTTAACGCTTTGTATTATGCTCAACTACCTCACCAGCTTCCTGCTGGGTATTTCTATGGAAACGGTAAAACCGCTTTGCTACGAGGTGCCGAAAGTAATGCAGTATCTTAGCTACAACGATATGGATTTACTTATAGGCGAAGATACTGTAGTTGAAACCTATGACGAGGGCGTAGCACTCTTTAATGCTGAAATCGAAAAGCTCGCTCAGAAGATTGAAAATGATTGCGACAAGGTAAAAAGAGCTTTTCCTGCTCTGGTAATAGACGGAGAGCTCAGGGCACTTTTTGCGTCCTGGTACTTCGAGGGTGCGCTTATGGATAAGCAGTACATAGAGGAATACCTCGGATTCTATGACGCAAAGCTCATCGAGGGCAGAATGCCTGAGGGTGACGGAGAAGTGCTTCTCGACAGCATGACCATGAAAAACAACGGCTACAAAATCGGCGACGAGGTTAAATACTACACACTCTATAAAATTGTCGGCGTTGTCGAAAGCGACTACAACCTCATCTGCGGTACACCACATCCCGATGATGATTCAGCAAAGCAGATTTTCATCTTCTCCGAAGGAATCACAAACCTCAAAAACGAGCTTGCGACTATAGGTGTAAAGCTCGATTCAAACGGTATGTACTGGACAGACTACGAAAGTGCTACAGAAGATTACCAGAAGAATATGGTTGACGCAATCGAAGGCTCAACAAATATCGTGTATGTCGGAATTGTAATTTTAATGTGCGTTGCGCTTTGCGTAATCTACATAACCTTCCTGCGTGACAGACACAGCGAATGGTGTCTGTATGCTTCGATAGGCTACTCAAGAAAGTCGATATATCTCTCCATTATGCGAGAGCTTTCTTTCACATTTATTCTGTCACTTGTTATCGGTGCGGCAATAACGGCACTGTCAGTTTTCCTTATAAACGTTCTTTATATTACGCCGTCGGGACTTCTCGGAAATTCTCTTGACACAGAGGCGATAAAGGATGTTCTCCGTGACTTCATCGTGTTCTTTGCGATACTTCAGATTCCTGTACGCTACGCACTTTACAGAATAAAAACAATCGACGCACTCGGCGACGACCTTTACTAATTATTTGAGGGGATACGACTTATGTTTGAAATAAAGAATATTACAATGATTTATGATATGGACAAGGCAGAAAAGGTATACGCACTCAAGGGCTTTGACCTCACCCTGCCGGACAAGGGACTCATAGGTATCATCGGACCTTCAGGTTCGGGAAAGTCCACACTTATGTACTGCCTTTCAACTCTTAAGAATCCGACAAGCGGAAACATTCTCTATAACGGCAAGGAGCTTACTGCTCTGCGTGACTCAGAGCGTGAAACAGTAAGACGTGACGAATTCGGCTTTGTGTTCCAGAGACATTTCCTTGTGCCTTATATGTCGGCACTCGACAACGTTACTGTTGCTGCGGCAAAGGGCGGTGCAGACACTGTAAAGAAGGCGACAGAGCTTCTTTCATCCTTCGGGCTTGGAAGTAAGGAAATCTCAAAGCGTCCCTCGAAGCTTTCGGGCGGACAGCGACAGAGAACGGCTATCGCAAGAGCTATGATTAACAGCCCTAAGGTGCTGTTTGCAGACGAACCTACAGCCGCTCTTGACCACGACAACGCATTTCTTGTAATGGAGATTTTAAAGGAATACTCAAAGGATAATCTCGTGCTTGTTATCACCCACGACCGTTCTATCTTAAAGGATGCGGACAGCGTTATAGAAATGTGGGACGGCGACATCAGTGCTATCAAGGAGGCAAGCGAGATATGAGTCCATTCTCACCACTTTACTACATAAAGCAGAACAAGTCACGCTGCATACTGCTGATGCTGATGCTTATGCTAAGCTCTGTTATTTACGTCGGCGGACTCTATGTAACAGGCCCGCCTTCAACCTTTGAGTCGCTGGCTTATACAAACGACCACTGCGTGTATATGATTGATGTTTCAGGTGTGAAGAAAAGAGAAAGCCATATGGACGAGTTTATGGCAGAGGTCAAGGCAGATGAAACACTCGATTATATTTATTATGCTCCGAATATGGCGTATTTCAACTGGGATACGGTAATGAATTTTACCTGCAGCTCAAACCACATGACCTTCGGCTCGGTTGAGGATTTTAAAAAGCACTGCGAATATTTAGACATTGATGTTGACTACTCAAAGCTTAAGACAGGAAGCCTTGTTCTTTCTGAATTGCTCGCAAAGAACTTAGGTCTTGAGCTCGGCGATACAATCGACGAGTTTGAAAAAAGTGAGCTTTATAACGTTTATGAGGGCTACACTCTGACCGTTGATTACATTACAGACCAGGACGGATATGCCGCTTATATGATTTCAGACAGAACCAGCGAGAAGGCTATTTATCTCTACGGCAAGACTATAACAGGCGACGCTCTCAGAGCAAAGGCAATAACGCTGGGTGCTAAATACGATATCTTCGTCGGCGGCACCACTATGGAAGACATCGACTCGCAGTTCTCGGCATTCTACTTCATCTTCGGATTTATCGTAATCCTCGTGTCTGTTATTATCGCAATCACCATAAACACAGCCTTTGCAGGTATGTACCAGAAGAGAAACTACGAGATTGCTGTTTACCGTGCCATCGGTATAAGCAAAAAGAAAATCCTCCGCAAGCTCGCTATGGAGCTTATCATAAGCGATATAATCGCTGTAGTAATCGGCGGCTCCGTAACAATGCTCTTTTTGTACCTCTTCAATAACCTCGTGCTCTACCCGAAGGGACTATACCTCAATTACTTCCACCCGCTCGCTCTCGCAGGTGTCCTGATTTGTAACCTCGTGAGCCTTGTCCCGCTTATCCTCTGTAGAGTAAAACAAATCAAAAAAGCAGATATCACCGAATACTAAGGACAGTATACATATAGAAGTTTATATGTATTTATCGGGGGAAACCTTTCTGAAGAAAGTTTATCCCCCGAACCCCCTTACAAAGACTTTTAATATTATTTCAGCCCCATAGGGTGTACATCACAAAGTTGAGATTTTAATCTCTCTTGGTGCATACCCTATGGGGCTGAAATTTTACTAAAAGTTTTAGGAAAGGAGTTTGAGGAACAACCCTTTTTCAAAAGGGTTTTCCTCAATAGACACACACAAGCTTTTGTATGTATACTATCACTTTAGGATTGAGGCGATAAATTCGGTGACATAGACCGAGACGCAGGAGAAGACGGCGACTGTGAGGAGGCTTTTCTCCTTATATGCGAGGGCAACTGCGACGAGCAGAGCGACGACGGAAGACAGGAGCATATCGGTTGCGAAGAAGATATCGGGGATAGTCATAGCCGACAGCACGGCGAACGGGACATACTCTAAGAAGCTTCGTACAAATCTGCTTTTAATCTTCCTGTTGAACATTGCAAACGGCACGGCCCTTATGAGATAGGTAACGAGTGCCATTACGACTAAGTACTTAAAGAAAACGAGTGAACTCATACCTGCGCCTCCTTTCCGTCATCAATCGGGAAAAGCCACGCACCGACACCGGCGGCAGCTACAGCGCAGATGATAATTGAAAAGCCTGCCGACACGCTATTGAGCACAGGCAGGAATCTGAACGCACAGCTCATCAGAGCGCCTATTGCGACAACGACCGTTACAGCCCTTGTCTTTTTCATAGGCGGAACAAATATAGCTATGAACATTCCGTATATTGCAACAGACAGAGCCGACTGAACAGCCGCAGGGAGAACATTTCCCGCAACCGCACCGAGGAGAGTTCCCGTTGACCAGCCGATAAACGGAGTAACAATAAGTCCTGCCATATACGATGCAGTCACGCTGTGGAGCTTTCCGCTTGCTACGGCAAAAATCTCGTCTGTCATACCGAAGCCGCACAGCCACCTCTTGAGCCTTGAAAAGCTCTTGTCGACCTTCTGCGTGAGCGAAAGCGACATAAGTGCGTATCGCATATTTATTACAAGCTGAGTTAAAGCGATTTCTACAAGCGGACCGCTTGCCGCCATTACCGAAAGTCCTGCAAACTGTCCTGCAGAAGTGAGGTTTGTCATAGAAATCAGAAGCGCCTGCCACCAGTACAGTCCGTCTGCAACCGCCTTCATTCCGAAGGTGAAGGACACAGACAGGTATCCCAGAGCTATAGGTATTCCGTCTCTGAGACCTTTTAAGAATTTTGAAAGCATTTTATATCACCGGGATTATATCAAAGTTGTTCCCTCGTTGTCAATTTTAAGCTCGCACACCTGCCAGCTTCCAAGACCTGCAGATTCGAGGGAGAATCTGAGCTTGCCTGCGAAGAACTCGTTTTCCTCGTCGGCAATTGCCATAATTGTAGGACCTGCACCGCTTATATATGCCGCATATGCGCCGTGTGTGTAGGCAATATCAAAAACATCCTTCGCACCCGGGATAAGCCCCATTCTGTACGGCTGGTGCAGTCTGTCGTCAACACCTATTTTAAGGTTTTCAAACTTGCCTGTTAAAAGCGACGAGGAGAAAAGTGCGGCTCTTGAGAGGTTGTAAACAGCATCCTTGAAATCAATCTGCTTTGGCAGGCAGGCTCTCGCCTTCTCTGTCGAAAGCTCAAAATCAGGAATAATCGCCACGAACTTAAGCTTTGTGTAAACCTCCTGCTTTACCCAATGAACCTTTCTTCCGTCAAACACGGCTGTAACAATTCCGCCTAAAAGTGCAGGGGCTGTGTTGTCGGGGTGCCCTTCAATCTGTGCGGAGAGATTTACGATGTCATCATCGGAAAGAGGCTTCCCAAGAAGCGTGTTTGCACCCACAAGCCCTGCCACGATACAAGCCGACGAAGAGCCAAGACCTCTTGTCATGGGGATATTGTTTGTCTGGACAAGCTTAAGTCCCGTGAGCTTCTTGCCACAAACCTCGTACAAATCCTTTGCTGCAACATATATCATATTTTTCTCATCTGTCGGAACGGCGGTGTTGTCGGCAGAGATAATCTCTATCCTGTCGCTTTCCTCCATTTCGACATAGTTATACATACTAAGGGCAAGTCCGAGAGCGTCAAAGCCTGCTCCGAGGTTTGCACTTGTTGCGGGGATACGAATCTTTATCATTTCATTCTTTTACTCCATTCAGCTATAGTTTAAATCCACATTACATTATAGCCCACGAAATGCACTTTGTCAATTAAGCAAACCCTTGACTATTATTTCAAAATTAATACCTTAATTGATTAATGTCCTCCGTTTTAGTGCAGTTTTAATAAAATTATCCTTGACTTGAATGAGCAATTATGATACATTTAACACAGTAAATCAATAATAAAAAAATCACGAAAGGATACGATATTATGGATAATTTCAGCTTTTACAGCCCTACTGAGTTTGTATTCGGCAAGGGACAGGAAAACAATTGCGGAGCGCTTGTTAAAAAGTACGGCGGAAGCCGTGTTCTCATTCACTACGGCGGAGGCTCTGCTGTAAGGTCGGGACTTCTCGACAGGGTAAAGGCTTCTCTCGACGCTGCAGGTGTTACTTATGTTACACTCGGCGGTGTACAGCCAAACCCTCGTGACACACTTATCTACAAGGGCATTGAGCTTTGCAGAAAGGAAAACGTTGACTTCATTCTTTCAGTAGGCGGCGGCTCATGCATTGACTCATCAAAGGGCATCGCACTGGGCGTTCCTTACGACGGAGATTTCTGGGACTTCTACGGCACAGGAAAGCCTGTTGAAAAGGCACTCCCTATCGGCACGGTTCTGACAATTGCCGCAGCAGGAAGCGAAGGCTCCGGCGCTTCTGTTGTTACAAAGGAGGAGGGTATGCTCAAGCGTGACGTAGGCTCTGATATGCTCAGACCACGCTTCTCGGTTTTAAATCCTGAGCTTACTCAGACGCTTCCGCCTTATCAGACAGCATGCGGTGCAACAGACATTATGGCACACGTTTTTGAAAGATACTTCACAAACACACCTGAGGTTGAAATCACAGACAGACTTTGTGAGGCTATCTTAATCACAATGGTGAAGGAAACTCCCCGTGTTATCGAAAATCCTGATAACTACGAGGCAAGAGCAAACATTATGTGGGCAGGAACAGTTGCACACAACGACATCGTTGGTGTAGGAAGAAGCCAGGACTGGAACAGCCACGGCCTTGAGCACGAGCTTTCGGGACTTTATGACGTAGCTCACGGCGCAGGTCTTGCGGTTGTAATGCCTGCGTGGATGGAGTTTGTATACAAGCACAACATCAATCGCTTCTGTCAGATGGCAACAAGAGTTTTCGGATGTCAGATGAATTTTGAAAATCCTGAGGCAACTGCGCTTCAGGGTATAAAGTGCTTCAGAAAGTTCCTTCACGAAATCGGTATGCCGATTAACTTTGAGGAGCTTGGTGCAAAGGCTGAGGACATTCCTGTTCTCGTTGAAAAGCTCGGAATCGGCGACGGCACAAGAGGCGGCTTTGTTTCACTCACAGCGGCTGACGTTACCGAAATATACACAATAGCTTCAAAGGCTACACTCTAAGGAGGTCAACACTATGAAGGTTCTTTTAATAGGCGGAACAGGTACTATAAGCATGGCTATAACAAAGCTTCTTCTCCAGAAGGGCGAAGAGGTATGGCTTTTAAACAGAGGCACAAGAACTGCCGAGCTTCCTGAGGGTGCAAACTTTATCACTACCGACATCGGAAACGAAGAAGAGACAGCCAAGAAGCTTGAGGGTATGACCTTCGACGCAGTATGCGAGTTTATCGGCTTTGTTCCTTCACAGCTTGAGCGTGACTACAGACTGTTTGCAGGAAAGACAAAGCAGTACATTTACATAAGCTCCGCTTCTGCTTATCAGAAGCCTCTTTCAGACTTTAAGATTACCGAGTCAACACCGCTTTCAAATCCCTACTGGCAGTATTCAAGAGATAAGATTGCCTGCGAGGAATACCTTATGAAGATGTACAGAGAAAACGGCTTCCCTGTTACAATCGTAAGACCAAGCCACACCTACGACGAGCGTTCGGTACCGCTTGGAGTTCATGGAAACAAGGGCTCCTGGCAGGTTGTAAAGAGAATGATGGAGGGCAAGCCTGTCATCATTCACGGTGACGGAACATCGCTCTGGACTATGACACACAACAGCGATTTTGCCAAGGCTTATGTAGGTCTTATCGGCAACATCCACGCAATCGGCGAAGCTTACCACATCACCTCCGACGAGTCTGTTACATGGAATCAGATTTATCAGATTATCGCTGACGCACTCGGCGTAAAGCTCAACGCTTACTACGTTCCGTCTGATTTCCTTGCTAAGACAAGCAACTACGACTTTACAGGAAGTCTTATCGGTGACAAGTCCAATTCTGTTGTTTTCGACAACTCAAAGGTCAAGAGAGCTGTTCCTGACTTTGTTGCTACAACAAGACTTGATATGGGCATAAAGCTCGCTATCAAGAACATTCTCTCAAAGCCTGAGCTTCAGGTTGAAGACCCTGAATTTGACGAGTGGTGCGACAAGGTTATCGACTCTCTCGAAAAGGCAAAGGCATCAATTCTTTAAATCACAAACAGCAAAGCCTTCGGCAGTTTTATCTGCTGAAGGCTTTTATTTTAGCATATTTTCTTGTACTGTGAATCAAGCTCACAAAGCGGCTTTGAATTTATTCCCCAGCCACACAGCTCCAGCTTTTCAAAACGCTCATCACCAAGCTCTTTCGCTATGCTTTTAAGGTCAAATTTAAAATCCTTGAGATTCCCCTTCTTTATTTTCAGAATGACGTCAGCTTGCTTGTTTTCGGCATTTTTCAAAGCTGTGACTATATCCCTCATATTGCTTTCGTCCACGATGAAGCTTGAAAAAAAGTATCTCATCTCGCCACAAACGTAGCCCTTTGCTTCAAGATTTATAGTACACGCATACATATCCTCGTTTGACATACAGCACACATACGGAAGCTTCACCGTTTCATACTGAGCCTTTGCAAAAAACATTTCCTCACCTCATCATCAGAGTTACTATATAATTATATCACCGCACCCTTGTTTCGTCAACTAAAAACGCTTCCGCAACATTCTGCGAAAGCGTCCTGAGTCTTTCTGATTTAGAGAAGTCTAATCTTGCTCTCAACAGTTACGCTGTGTGAGAGGATTGTGAGGTTAGCGTCGATTTCGCTTTCCTTCATCTTAGGTGTGATAAATGCAAGCTCTGTATCAGGTCTTCCTGCTCTTTCGAGGAATATGAGCTTTCCGAACATTGAGGAGAACGCACTCTTCATGCTCTCTGCATTTTCGCCCTTTACTCTTACGTATACAGAGGATTCCTCGTCAGCTCTCGGGAGAAGGAAGTCGTCTCCGCACTCGTCCCAATGAACGCCGATATGTGTGCCCTTATGCTTGAGAGCGTCTATAATATCTCCCACAACAGCCGAAGCTGTAGGAAGCTTTCCTGCACCTCTACCGTAGAAAACAGCGTCACCGACACCGTTACCCTTTACGCAGATAGCGTTATACACATCGTCAACGTGTGAGAACATATGCTTCTTCTCTACAAGTCTTGGAGATACCATTGCGGAAATCTTTCCGTTTTCTGTATCCTTTACAACACCCACGAGCTTGATTACATAGCCTGCGACGTCGGCATACTCAACATCCTCCATAGCGATTTTTGAGATACCGCTGCAATGAATCTTGTCAGGGTCAATCTGCTTGCCGTAAGCGAGTGAGCCTAAGATACAAATCTTTCTGCAAGCGTCGATACCCTCAACGTCTGCTGTCGGGTCTGCCTCTGCATAGCCGTTTTCCTGAGCCTGCCTGAGAGCATCCTCAAAGCTCATCTGCTCTCTAATCATCTTTGTGAGAATAAAGTTGGTTGTACCGTTTAAGATACCTGCTATTTCTTCAATCTTGTTACCTGCAAGGCACTTGTAGATAGGTCTGATAATCGGAATACCGCCGCCTACCGATGCTTCAAACAGGTAGTTGCAGCCGTTGTCCTTTGCAATCTTAAGAAGCTCTGCTCCCTTTCTTGCGACAAGCTCCTTATTTGATGTAACGACGCTCTTTCCGCTTTCGAGAAGCGCCTTTGTGTAGTTGTAAGCAAATGTAGCACCGCCTACGACCTCAGCGACAACCTCTACCTCAGGGTCATTGAGAATGATATTGAAATCCTTTATCATTCTGTCTGCATAAGGGCTGTCAGGGAAATCCTTAAGGTCTAAGATATACTTTATATCAACCTGTCTGCCGATATTGCTTTCAATCTGTGCCTTGTTCTTTTCAAAAAGCTCAACTGTTCCCGAGCCTACTACTCCGTATCCTATTACTGCAATCTTACTGCTCATTTCAACTAGTCCTTTCATTTATACCAAAGGCTATTCGCCCGATATTATTTTTACTGACACAACCCCGCTGAGCTGTGATATCTCCTGCCTGAGCTGTGAAGCGCTTGTTGCTTCATCCTCAAATCTGAATGAAACTGTAACAGTTGCAACATCGTCAACAGGAATGTTCTGGTTCACTGTAAGTATGTTTACATTGTGCTCATAGAGCTTTGAGAGAACCTGCGAGAGAACTCCCTTTACGTCACAAAGCACGAGATACAGCGAAACAATCTTGTTCGTGAGTCTTTCCTCATAGGTGAAAACCGAGTCCTTGTACTTATAATAAGCGCTTCTCGAAATGCCTACCGCCCTGCACGCCTCAGAGGAATTCTTGGCATCTCCTCTGGCTTTCATTCGCTTAGCCTCAAGCACTTTTGAAATAATCTCCGGCAACACGTCAGAGCTTACTACCACAAGGTTCGCAGAGCCGTTTTCGGTCATTATAAGTACACCTCCCACAAACAAATGTATTTGTTACAAGTACAACTATACCACCGTTTGTCCCTTTTGTCAATCGTCATTTTGACGATTTTTTACTCCTTTCTCCCCATATCTTTCATCTTAGAGCGGTGCATTTTGAAGTATTTTGCAACAAATCTCCCAAATCGCTTCGTTTTAAGAGGCGAAAAGACAGTAAATCAACAAAATTTTGAAATATTTTTTCAAAGCACTTGCAATTCAAAATGATATGTGATATCATAAAAGAGTAGTTTTATACTAATATTATTATCGACGGAGGTAATCATTATGGAATTTAAGAATTCTTATCTCAAGGACGTATACGCAAGAGTTGAAAAGCGTAATCCGGGAGAAACCGAATTCCTTCAGACAGTTAACGAAGTTCTCGTATCACTCGAGCCGGTTATCGAGCAGAGACCTGACCTCGTTGAAGCAGGCGTTATCGAAAGAATGGTAGAGCCTGAAAGACAGATTTTCTTCAGAGTTCCTTGGGTTGACGACAACGGCAAGACTCAGGTAAACCGTGGCTTCAGAGTACAGTTCAACTCTGCAATCGGCCCATACAAGGGTGGTCTGAGATTTGCACCAAACGTAAACGCAAGCATCATCAAGTTCCTCGGCTTCGAGCAGACATTCAAGAACTCCCTCACATCACTCCCTATGGGCGGCGGTAAGGGTGGTTCAGACTTCGACCCACAGGGCAAGTCTGACGCTGAAGTTATGCGTTTCTGCCAGAGCTTTATGACAGAGCTCTTCAGACACATTGGTCCTAACCTCGACGTTCCTGCCGGTGACATCGGTGTTGGTGCTCGTGAAATCGGCTATCTCTTTGGTCAGTACAAGAGACTCCAGAACGAATTCACAGGCGTTCTCACAGGTAAGGGTATTCCTTACGGCGGTTCTCTCATCCGTCCTGAAGCAACAGGCTACGGTGCTGTTTACTACACAGTAAATATGCTCGACTACTTCAAGGATTCCATCAAGGGTAAGACATTTGCTATCTCCGGCTTCGGCAACGTAGCTTGGGGTACAGTTAAGAAGGTTAACGAGCTCGGCGGTAAGGTTGTAACAATCTCAGGTCCTGACGGATACATCTACGATGAAGACGGCATCAGCACAGACGAAAAGGTTGACTTCATGCTCGAAATGAGAGCTTCCTGCAGAAACAGAGTTCAGGATTACGCTGACAAGTTCGGTGTTCCATTCTTCGCAGGCGAAAAGCCATGGGGCGTTAAGGCTGACATTCTTATGCCATGTGCTACACAGAACGAAGTTGGTATGGCAGAAGCAGAAAAGATTGTTGCTAACGGCGTTAAGTACTACGTAGAAGTAGCTAATATGCCTACAACAAACGAAGCTATTGCTTACCTCAAGGCTAACGGCGTTATCGTTGCTCCTTCAAAGGCTGTAAATGCCGGCGGTGTTGCAGTATCAGGTCTCGAAATGTCACAGAACTCCATGAGATACAGCTGGTCTGCTGAAGAAGTTGACGAAAAGCTCAAGTCAATCATGAAGAACATCTTCTCAAGCTCTGTTGAGGCTGCTAACACATACGGCCTTGGCGACGACCTCGTAGCAGGTGCTAACATCGCAGGCTTTATCAAGGTTGCAGAAGCTATGAAGGCTCAGGGCTGCGTATAATCAGCATACTTCTATATTTTCAAAACCTCATTATATAACAAAAAGGCCGACGGGTATTTACCCATCGGTTTTTTTGCGTCTTATTACATATCGTAGGTTGCCTTTCCCCTGCGGATGTGTCTCGAATCGTTTGCAAGCTCGATTGTCGGGAAGGTAAGCGAGCCGACCTCGTCGGAAAGGCAAAGCACAGTTATTGCGGTAAAGTCGGGACAAAGCGTTCTGCACAGATAGAAAAACGGCAGATTGAGAAGATGCGACAGCAGTGCCGACGAAGAACCGCCGTGACTGAACAGTGCAATCGTTCTGTCGGTGTTCTCTCCCACCACCCTGTAAGCAGTTCCCTCACGCTTATAGCCAAGCGACATAAGCCACTCATCAGCACTCTCTGCGACTCTTTCAAGCTCTGAAAATGCGATGTTATTTGAAAACGGCTTTTGCTTTGTCCAGCCCTCACTCATAAGGTCAAAGCCCTGCGACACAGCATAGAGAGAGGTATCCCACGGGTGCCCGTCTTTATATATATCCTCACCGTCTGCCGAGCCCCACTTTATTTCTTTCATAAAGCCAAGCTTTGTTATATCCTTTGAAAAGAGCCTTGCGGTATACTCTGCCGTTTCGTAGGCTCTGTTATTTGTAGAAGAAAAGACCTCGCTTATCCCCTCGCCCGAGAGCCTTTGTGCCGCAGCCTTTGCCTGCTCGTGGCCGAGTGGAGTAAGGCAGTCGTTTGCATAGTCGGGGTGTCCGTGTCTTACAAGTACTATCCTCATATCGCACCTCTTAATGATTATTTTACAGCTTCAGTATACCACATATTTTTCTCTTTGTAAATGAAAACAGAGCAGAAGGAATTTTCCCTCTGCTCTGAAATTGTTTATTGAGAGTTATGCAGCAGCCTGCTCTTCTTCAGTAGCTTCCTCTTCAGGAGCTTCTTCAGGAGCTTCTTCTGTTGTGCCTTCTTCTGTTGTACCCTCTTCTGTTGTACCTTCATCAGTTGGCTCTTCTACCTGAGTATCCTCGTCAGGTGTATCCTGGCCTGCGTTGTTTCCGCCAACAGGAACCTTATCGAGAGTTGTGAGAAGCTTTCCTTCTGCCTGGTTTGTTTCGTTGATAACTCTGTCTGCAACAAGTGCATCCATGCTATCGCTGAGGTAGTACATAATCCATGAGTCATCTGAACGGAGTGTGCCTGTTTCGTCGATGTATGCCTTGTCGAACTCAGCTACGAAAGCGAGAGTCTTGGACTTGTTAGCACCGTCAACCTCAAGAGTAACCTTGATTCTACCTGTCTGGTAGTAAGTATTGCCGCTTCCTGCAACTTCAGCCGGAGCTACGAGGTAGCCCTTAGCAAGAGCGATTGAGTCGATTCTTGCAATCTTTCCGCCGAGGCTGAAGCCGCCTACATATGAGCTGCCAACCTTATTGTTGATATCGTCATATACAGCCTTCATGAATTCATCTTCGTTGAAGTTCTTAATCTGGTTAACGTTCTGAATGTATACAGAAACATTCTCAGGAACTGTGAATGTCTTTGTTACTTCTTCAGAAGCAAGCTTGTAACCGGCGTTTGCGAATTCTTCACCATACCAGTATGAAACTGTTGCAGTAACAGTAAATGTATCGCCTACATCGAGGTCCTGAAGTGCGCCGTACTCATAGTCAAATTCAATGTAATCCTTGACAATCTGTGAGCAAGCATCCTTGTTAAGCTTTGCGTCGAGGTTAGGGCAGATGCCGTCATACTCAACTGTGAGGTTCTCAAATGGGTCAATTACAGTAAGCTCAGTAAGACCTGAAACTGTGTAGTCCTTCTTGAGAGCGTTAGCATCGTATGTATAGTACTTTCCGCCGTATTCAAAGTATCCGTCGCTGTTGAGGCTGTTCCAGCAGTATGCCTCGATTGTAACAACGTCGCCGTTTGAAAGGTCGTAATAGTTTGTTGTGTAGTTGTAGTTGAACAGGCTCTTGATTTCATCAGCTACGCCTGAGTTATCGAATGTGCACTCGCCGAAGCCGTCAGCGCCCTCGAATGTCATGCTTGTTCCTGCAAATGGGTCAAGAACGATTGGTTCAACGAGTCCTTCAACTGTAAATGTGAACTCTGTGTTCTCAAGCTTGATGTTCTTCTTCTTGAGCTTTTCTTCCTTGTACTTAACCTTAACCTTGATTTCATCGCCGTTTGAAAGGTTCTGGAGAGATTCCTCGTCAACCTCAAACTCAATGAGTTCCATAAGCTTTGTCTGAGCCTTCTTCATGTCAGACTTGCTGTCAAACTTATCCCAAGCCTTCTTCATTATCTTGGTATCGTTTGAAAGCCACTTAGAAGCCTTTGACTCACAGAAGCCTTCCCAGTCATACTTTTCATAGAACTCAGACTCTTTGAATTCTTCGTAGATTTCATCTTCAAAGTATCTGTCATAGTTTTCTGCTGTTGCAAACACTACTGTTGCTGTACCCTTGCCGTTGATACCGTCAACATAAACCATGCAAAGGTCCTGAGCGTCGATAACCTGGTACTTTGTCATGTTGCGGTATATCAAAAATCCGATAAGGCCAAGTATGAGAACACCTGCAACGATTAAGCTTATAATAATGATTTTCTTCTTCTTTTCCGGAGACATTGGCTCCTTAGGTGCAGCTGCGATAGAACCATCGCTTCCTACTGCGTCACCTACAACAGGTGGTACAAAGCTGTTGTTGCCTGCCGATGCGCCGTAATAGCTATTCTGCTGCGGTGCAGCCGGAGCAGCTTCCTGCTGTACAGGTGCAGAAGCAGCGTTCATTTCCTGCTTTGCTCCGCAAGCTCCGCAGAAGCCTGCTGCATCGTCGAGCTGTGCTCCACAATTTCCGCAAAATTTACTCATTGTAAACTCCTCCATTTTATCATAGTACCTTCATTATACAACACTCAGCCTCTCAATGTCAATCGTTTTTACCCCCTTAAAATCAAAGTTTATTTAATATGATAATATAGGGGTTCAGACAAACTTGAGTATAATATAAATTGTATAAATTATGTACGATTTATGTATTAGGGCTTTCGCAGATAAGCTTTCTGACCTGTGAAAATCTCATCATTGTAACTGCTGCTGCAACTGTGATAATCATTTCAGGGAGCATAAAAGCACCGTTGTAGCAAACCGAATAGAGCCACGCACTATCCCACTCGCACCATATATCAAATACAAACGTTCCCGACACAACGTGGAACACAAATCTCAGGAATATTGCAAGTGCGATACCCACGCATATACCTGCCTGTCCCTTCCTTCTGAAAACGCCTGCGACACCGAGAGAGGTGAACGCAAGAAGATAGTCTATAACGATGCAAGCTACAAGAGCCTTTCTTGTAAGTCCCCAGCTCATAACGCTTCCGAAGTCGAGTGCGAGCTGCAGGAGGGCATAGGCAAACGCACAGCCCAGTCCCGTTTTCACTCCGTACTTTACAGACAAAAGGCAGACAGGGAGCATACTGAGAAGTGTGATACTTCCGCCGAGCGGCATCTGGATTGGCTTTATGAGACTTAAAACAGTTGAAAGTCCTATCAGTACAGCACTTGTCACAAGTCTTAAAATTCTTTCGTGTGTGGTGACTGTTGTTTTCATTTTTCATTCTCCTAAAACATATTAACCGAACAAAAAATGCTTCGGGCAAAACAACTAACCCGAAGCACTTAAATAACACAATATACAGAACGCATTCCTACGTCGGCATTATCCGAATCAGGTTATGGGTCGGAGCGAATCAGCCCCCTCTCAGCCTGCTTTCACAAGCTCCCCTATTCAGTTTTCGTACACATTATATCACCATTAAATATCCTTGTCAAGCACATTTTCCTCAAACCTTTCAAGGAAGCTATGCCTTTCCCAGCCGACCTTATAGCCTACAAGCGTATCACAATCGGCATTATGTATGCTGTTGAAGATATTCTTTCTCACCCTCGGATTTGTCTTCTCAAGCTGTGAGATAAGCGCCTTCACCTCGGCTCTTTTCGAAGCATCCTCGCCCTGAGCGTACTTGCAGGCACAGGTGATAAACTCAAGACCGTTGTACTCACTCCAGCGGATTATTGCGTCCTCCGAAACCATATACATAGGTCTTATAAGCTCCATGCCCTCAAAGTTACGGCTCTTGAGTCTTGGGAGCATACCCTGAATCTGAGCGCCGTACAGCATACCCATAAGAGTAGTTTCTATAACATCGTCAAAGTGGTGGCCGAGTGCAATCTTGTTACAGCCTGCCTCCTTTGCCTTTCTGTAAAGCCAGCCTCTTCTCATTCTCGCACAGATTCCGCAGGGTGACTTATTTGTCTTTTCGGTACAGGCGAGGATATCAGTTTCAAAAAACTCAGCGTCAATACCAAGCCTTTTGCAGTTTTCCTCAAGCATTCTTCTGTGCTCGTCGGTATATCCCGGGTCCATTGAGATAAACTTAACTGTGACACCGCCCTTGTTTTTCTCGTACCATTTCATAAGCATTGCAAGAATTGCGGAGTCCTTTCCACCCGACACACAGACAGCTATTCTGTCGCCTTTTGATATAAGCTTATATTTTTCAATTCCGTCGTAAAACGGCTTCAGGATATCGCTCGAAAATTTTGTGGTAAGGCTTTGTATCGCCTTATCCTCAAGCGTCATTTTTCTTTCCATAGGCAAGTTCCTTTACAACCTCTCCTGCAATTATAAGTCCTGCAACGGGCGGTACAAACGCATTGCTTGCAGGGACTGAGCGTTTATTCCCGTCAGTAACGCTCTTTGCCCCGTCGCTGAGTGTTACAGCTTCCTCGGTTGAATATACAACCTTAAGCCTTTTCACACCACGCTTTTTAAGCTCTCTGCGCATAACCCTTGCGAGAGGGCAGACCGATGTCTTATAAATATCGCAGACGCACAGCTTTGTCGGGTCGAGCTTGTTCCCCGCACCCATTGAGCTGATAACGGGCACACCGAGGGCTGTTGCTCTTTCGATGATATCAAGCTTTGCCGTAACTGTATCAACGGCATCTACGATATAGTCATACTGCGAAAAATCAAAGCTCTCAGCCGTTTCGGGAAGATAGAAAAGCTTATAGGCTGTGACCTTGCAATCGGGATTTATAGAAAGGATTCTTTCCCTTGCGACATCGACCTTGCTTCTTCCGACGGTATCGCAGGTAGCAATTATCTGCCTGTTTATATTTGACACAGAAACGTCATCGTTGTCGATAACGTCAATTGCTCCGACACCGCTTCGCACGAGTGCCTCAACGACATATCCGCCGACACCGCCGACACCGAAGACTGCGACTCTTGACCTTTCAAGTCTTGCCATACCATCTTCGCCGAAGAACATTTCCGTTCTTGTGAAAACCTCTTTTCTGTTCATCAAAAAGCCCCTTAAAACATCTCCGAGGAAAGATATCTCTCCCCTGTATCAGGAAGAACCACAACTATGTTCTTTCCCTTGTACTCATTTCTTTTTGCTATTTTCCCTGCCGCACTTATTGCCGCACCCGATGATATTCCGACAAGTATTCCGTCGGTCTTTACAATCTGCGCACCTGTTGAAAGAGCGTCCTCATCAGAAACTGTCACGACCTCATCGACAAGCGACATATCAAGAACAGCCGGCACAAAGTTTGCACCTATTCCCTGTATCTTATGAGCACCTGCTCTGCCCTGCGACAAAAGCGGAGAGCTTTCCGGCTCGACGGCAACAATCCTTACAGATGGCTTTTTCTCCTTCAGATATCTTGCGATACCTGTTATAGTTCCGCCTGTTCCGACACAGGCAACAAGCACATCGACATTGCCTTCCGTGTCCTCATATATTTCAGGACCTGTTGTCATATAGTGAGAAAGAGCGTTTGCCTTATTATCAAACTGACCTAAAATAACCGAGCCTTCATGCTGTTCCTTGAGCTCGTTCGCCTTATTGACAGCGCCCTGCATACCCTCGCTTCCCTTTGTCAGAACAAGCTGTGCTCCGTATGCTGAAAGAAGCTTTCTTCTTTCAAGGCTCATAGTTTCAGGCATTGTCAGAATAAGCTTATAGCCTCTTGCGGCACACACCGCTGCAAGACCGATGCCTGTATTGCCGGAGGTTGGCTCTATGATAGTAGCTCCCTCACGAAGAAGCCCTTTTCCCTCTGCGTCATTTATCATATACAGTGCAGCTCTGTCCTTTATGCTGCCTGCCGGATTCTGTCTTTCAAGCTTAGCTAAAAGCCTTGCTTCAAGCGAGTTTTCCTTTTCGTAGTTTGAAAGCTCCAAAAGCGGAGTTGAGCCGATAAGCTCGGTTACGTCCTTATAAATTCTCATAATATCAGTATCCTCCTACTGCTGCATTACACTCTCCTCAAGCATTTCAGGTGTAACACGCTTATTGACATAGCTCTTGAGTGCTGAATAAACAACCGACAGCATCGGTATAAACAGTATCATACCGAGAAGTCCCATAAGGTCGCCGCCTATGAACACTGCAAGCAATGTAAAAAGCGGAGGAAGTCCGACAGAACCGCCGACAACCTTCGGATATATAACGTTGCCTTCAAACTGCTGGAGTGCAAAAAACAGCACTATAAACCAGAGCGCCTTTATAGGTGTTTCGATTACCATAAGCACAACGCCGACCGCAAGTCCGATGAACGCACCGAATATCGGGATAAGCGCTGTGACAGTAATAAGCACGCTTATCATAAGTGCATAAGGGAATCTGAGGATGGTCATCGTAACAAGGAACATAGAGCCCAGGATACAAGCCTCGACGCACTGTCCTGTAAAGAAGCTTCTGAACACCTTTGAAATTCCTGCAAGCGATGAAGTCAGCTTCTCAACGGTCTTAGGCTTCATATTTGCAACCATAATCTTCTTTATCTGAGCTGCTATCTTCTCCTTGTCCTTGAGCACCCACACGATGATAAGAAGCGTTGTCACAAAATAGTATACTACCTTTACTGCCGATTTAACCGCACCGAAAGCAATTCCCATAATTGTGCCCGAGCCTGCAAGAAGCCACTCAAACGCCTTCTCGATAGCTCCCTGCTTATCAAAGTTGAAGATAAAATCTGCTGCCTTAGGAGAAATATCCTCTATCTTACCCCTGTACTGCTCAAGCTTTGAAGGAAGCTCCGCCACAGCATCAAGCATACTTCTTCCGCTTGCCACAAGCTCAGGTACAATAAGCACGACAACCGCTGTCAGTATTGCACACAAAAGCAGTATGGTAAAGATTATACAGCATATTCTCACGGCAGTTTTCGCTGTGTCAGAAAACCTCTTGTTTTTGAATGCCTTGTAGAAAAGCCCTTCTATCGCACTCATCGGGATGTTTATAATGTACGCTACCGACAGGCCCAGTATTATTGGGAACAGAACTGACAAAACAGCCCCGAGCACACCTGCCACTCTATCAGTATACACAACAC
>JAFQLH010000016.1 GCA_017396665.1 Oscillospiraceae bacterium
AACTCACCGCTCCCCGATGATGTAGGCACACGATTTGCAATCGACACAGCGGATTCAAAAGAGAGTGTTGTGCTTTTGATGGTACGCACGGAACTTCAAGCAGAAATCTACGACAAGGTCGCTGAGCACGGTGTGTTTGTGCTTCCAAAACCAACCTCAAAGCCGACAATGACAATTGCTCTCAGCTGGCTTTCAAGCGCACGGGAAAAACTCAGAAAGGCCGAAAAGAAAACACTCTCCATCGAAGAAAAAATGGAAGAAATCCGTATCGTCAACCGAGCAAAGTGGCTTCTCATCAGCGAACTGAAAATGGATGAGCAAGGTGCACATCGTTACATAGAAAAGCAGGCGATGGACCGTTGCGTACCCAAGAAGGTTGTTGCGGAAGAGATTATCAAAACATATTTATAATAAACTGCTTATAAAAAAGACATCATAGTCTTGGGGACTATGATGTCTTTTTGTTCTTCCTATTCGGTTTGCGCAATTCTCCGCTAAGGATAAGACGTTTTGACTACATGGTATTTGTCTTAGCACTTGTCAATTGGCTGTTATTATGGAATATTAAAGATATCCTTATGGTAACCTGCCTTTTCTCGGAGGATTCTTTGTTTCAAATAATTATAGAATTACTTGTTCTTCTTAGTAGCAACTACTGCAGCGCCAGCGAGTGCGATACCAGCGAGTGCGAGGCCGGCCTCAGCACCTGTCTGAACGTTATCGTCAGAACCTGTATCTTCTTCGCCTGCACCAGCGTTAGGGTCAGCGTTCATACCGACATTCTCGTCAAAATCAACAGGAGCGTCGATTGTGAGGCTTGAAATGTTCATGCCGTAAAGCTGGAAGATAAGACCGCCCCAGAGTGAGCCGTCATCGTTCTCTGCTCTTGTGTCGATGAGGTACTGGATGCATTCGCCTGAGATGTTGAATGTGAGAGTATCACGTACCCATGTTCCGTCAGCTTCAGGGTTGAGCTGGAGGAATCCGTCAGGCTTGAAGTAGTACTGAGCAGCGTATGTGCCGTCGTCATACTTCTTCTGTGAGTTTTCATCTGTTGGGTCAGTAAGTCCCATTTCAGGTGAAGGAACGCCCTCGATGTATGAGTTGTCTGTAGCGTAGAGCTTTTCCCAGCCGTTAGCGTTGCCAGGAGCAACCATGTAACGGTTGAAGTACTGACCTGCAAGTGTGTGGTAGCTGAACTCGAGTGTGATTGAGCAACCTGTGTCGAGGTACTCTTCGAGGTAGTCAGTTGATACGAAGTTAATGAGTGTGCCTTCTGAGTCTACAAATGTAGCGCCCTGCCAGTCACCTTCGTACTCCTCGTAGCCTGTGAGTGTTGTTGCAGCAAAAGCAGATGTAGCCATTGCGCCTGCTACTGCGAGAGCAGCGAGTGTTGCGAGAATCTTTTTCATGATGTTTCCCTCCAAAATTTTATTTTATTACATAGACTCCCCTATGTAATTGATTACATAGCCCATATACCACAAAAACTCCCCGAAATCGGAGAGTTTTTGAGTTAAAACCTTGTATTAAGATTTAAATTACTTGTTCTTCTTAGTAGCAACTACTGCAGCAGCAGCGAGAGCGATACCAGCAAGTGCAAGACCAGCTTCAGCGCCTGTAGCTACGTTGTCATCAGAACCTGTGTCCTCAGAACCAGCATCTGGGTCTGGGTTGTAAGCGAAGTCACCGATATCTGTAGCAGCATCGAGAGTTACGCTCTTAACGTCAACACCGTAAATCTGGAAAAGAATACCGCCCCATGTAGAGCCATCCTCGTTTGTTCCCTGAACGTCGATGAGGTGCTGGAGACCTTCCGGAGTTACAGTGAACTTAATTGTTGTGTTTGTCCATTCGCCGGCAGCATCCTTGTTGAGAACCATGAAGCCGTCGCCCTGGAAGAAGTACTTGCAAACCGGTGAGCCATCAGAATATGTCTTAGCGTCTCCACCTGCAGAAACTCTGCCGTCGAGCTCGCCAGGAACGCCTGCAATGTAAGCAGCGTCTGTAGCAGCCATCTTTGACCAGTCACCTGCGTTGCAGATACCGAAGAGGTAGTAGTCATAGTACTTGTTATCTGGTGGGAGTGTTCTGTACTCGAAGTCTACTGTAACAGTAACACCTGTGTCGAGGTACTCTTCGAGAAGTGCGTTGTCGATAAACTTCAAGAGTGTGCCATCGTCAGCAACGTACTGTGTCTGTCCCCAGTCGCCTGCGTACTCTTCATAGCCTGTGAGTGTTGTAGCAGCAAATGCAGATGTAGCCATTGTAGCAGCCATTGCAAGAGCAGCTATAGAAGCGAGAATCTTTTTCATTTCAATTTCCTCCATATTATTTGTAGTTTTGTCATCGAATCGTACAACAATTCTGTTATAATTATAACACCGCATTTTTCAAAAGTCAACAGATTTGCAGTTGTCATATGGGATAATTTTAATATCTTTTTTTGTTCACTATGCATAAGTAATCGTTTTCTAGTGTCCTATTTTAAAGGCTTTGCACAAAAATCGACAGGAATCTCTTCCTGCCGATTATATAGATATTGATTACTTTCTCTTCTTGATAACGACCACTGCTGCGACTGCCACAACGACACCTGCACAGATACCGAGAATGAAAGGAAGTTTTGAGCCTTCCTCCTCGTCAGCCTTTGAAGAGCTGTCGGCTACTGAAGAAGCTTCAGCTTCAGATGAGCTTTCGTCAACTGTGCTTTCAACTACGGAGCTGTCCTCTACAATAGAGCCTTCAGGCTCGGAGCTTTCAGGCTCTTCAGGAGCAGGAGCTTCAAGACCTGTACCGGAGATAACCTCGATAACCTCGTTTGTTGCGTCTGCAGGCTTGTCTGTAGGAAGACCTGCAACTGTGAATGTTATTGAAACAACCTCAGGTGTTGCCCATACCATACTGTCCATTCCTCTCGGGTCTTCAACCTGTCCCCATGAGTTAACAATCTTCCAGCAAGCAAGCTGGCTGTTGTTCTGCTCTGCGCCGATTGCAAGTCCTTCTGCGGAGTATTCCTTGCCGTCCATTGCGAAGCTGTTGATTGTAAGAGTCATTTCAGGATAGTCAGCCATTGTTACGATGCCTGCGTCATCCTTATTGGTTGTAAGAGTTGTGTCAACCATAAGCCAGCCGAGAAGTGCCTCGTTGAAGTCACAAGCCCAGCCTACCATTGTTACTGTGTACTGACCGTTACCGAGAATGTTAACGTCGTTGAATACACAGTTGAGCTCTGTTTCGCCTGTTTCATTGAACGCCTTTACCGAAACTGCGTCACGGTGCTCCCATGAGTCTCTTACCTGGAATGAGAGACCTGCCTGTCCGTATACGGTTGGTTCGTCAGCAAACGCTGTAACAGCCATACTGCAGAGCGAAACACAAAGTGCAGATGCTGTTGCTAAAATTTTCTTGAAGTTCATAATGCCCCTCCGTTATTTAATATTTTCATAACTTTCTTTGGGAATAAGTAATCCCCGTTACTTTATATTTTACCACTAACCGCTGACAAAAGTCAATAGCTACGCAGTTCGCATAAGCGATATATTTATGCTTCCCTCTTTGTATATACTGCACAAACATCGGTTTCATATTTTATTTACAGATTTCAAAAAATACCTATTGACAACGTCGCTTTAGTGTGCTACAATAATCACATACGATTTTTGAAATTGGAGAAATCACTATGTACGCATCATCATTCAACTTTTTTGCATACTTTTTTGGCTTTTCATTTTTTGGAAGGTCTAATTTGCGTTGCCGATAAGCTTGAATGAATAAACGGATTAAGTTCATTTTTCGCCTTGGTAACGCAGGTTACCAAGGCGTTTTTTATTGAAAATTTTTAAAACGGAAAGGGTAATTAAAATGATTATCGTACTTAAGCAAAATTCAGATGAAAAGCAGCTTTCACATCTCACCGACTGGCTGACCGCTCAAAGCCTTGACATTCAGATGATTAAGGGTTCCCACTCGACTGTACTCGGTCTTGTAGGTGATACAAGCGTTGTGGACATTGAGCTTTTAGAGGCTCTCGACATCGTTGAGTCGGTAAAGAGAATTCAGGAGCCTTACAAGAAGGCTAACCGCAAGTTCCACCCTGACGACACAGTTATCAACGTCGGCGGTGCACAGATTGGCGGCGGCAGCTTCACAATCATGGCAGGACCTTGCTCTGTTGAATCAGAGGAACAGATTTGCTCAATCGCTCAGTCAGTTAAGGACTCGGGTGCAACAGTTCTCCGTGGCGGAGCGTTCAAGCCAAGAACCTCGCCTTACGCATTCCAGGGCCTCAGAGCTGACGGAATCGAGCTTCTTTTAGAGGCAAAAGAAAAGACAGGTCTTCCTATCATCACAGAAATTATGGACATCTCACAGCTTCCGCTTTTCAAGGATGTTGACATAATTCAGGTCGGTGCAAGAAATATGCAGAACTTCGAGCTGTTAAAGGCTCTTGGCAAGCAGGACAAGCCAATTCTTCTCAAGCGTGGACTTTCTGCTACAATCTCCGAGCTTCTTATGAGTGCTGAATACATTATGGCAGGCGGCAACGAGAAGGTTATTCTCTGCGAAAGAGGTATCAGAACCTTTGAGACTGCTACAAGAAACACACTTGACCTTTCCGCTATTCCTATACTCAGAGAAAAGACACACCTTCCTATTATTATTGACCCAAGCCACGCAACAGGTATCGCAGCTATGGTAAAGCCTATGTCACTCGCTGCTGTTGCGGCTGGTGCTGACGGACTTATAATTGAGGTTCACAACGACCCACCACACGCTATGTGCGACGGTCAGCAGTCTATCACTCCTGAAAGCTTCGACAAGCTCTCAAGACAGATTAACGCACTTCACAGTGCAGTAAAGGAAATGTACTAATATGTCAATCAGCATTGAAAAAACTTCTGAACAGCTTGTGCAGAAGGCGGTTGTAGCTTGCCAGGGAATTGCAGGCTCAAACTCTGAAACTGCCTGCAGGACACTTTTTGCAGAGCCTGATATTATGTTCTTCAAGAGCTTTGAGGCTGTGTTCTCTGCGGTAGAAAAGGGACTTTGCAAGTATGGTATCCTCCCTATCGAAAACTCAACTCACGGCTCTGTAACGGGAGTTTACGACCTTATGAGAAAGCACAGCTTCGGCATTGTGAAGGCTGTCAAGATTTCTATTGCTCATTGTCTTCTCGGCGTTGAAGGAACAAAGCTTTCGGGCATCAAGGAGGTTCTCTCTCACGAGCAGGCTATCGGTCAGTGCTCGGAGTTTCTCAAGAATCATCCCGACATAAAGGTTACTGTTTGCGCTAACACAGCGGTTGCGGCGAGAACTGTTGCAGAGAGCGGCAGAGACGATTTGGCGGCAATCTGCTCTGAGCAGTGTGCTGAAATCTACGGGCTTAAGACTCTCACAAAGAACATTCAGGACGCTCAGTACAACTGCACACGGTTTATATGCATAAGCGCCCAGCCTGTTGTTTACGACGGCTCTGACAAGGTGAGCCTTATATGCTCACTCCCACACAAGCCTAACGCACTCTACGGACTCTTGGCTACCTTTGCTGACTACAATATCGACGGCGAAAAGGTCAACCTCACAAAAATCGAGAGCCGACCTATCCCGGGAACAGATTTTGAATTCGTGTTCTACATCGACTTTGAGACAAAGCTGTCAGACGACAAGCTTGCTATGCTTCTTGGCGACCTCGAAATCTATACACCAAACCTCGAAGTCCTCGGTATCTACAGCGAATCAAGCGATATCACCGAATAACGCAATAAAGACAATACTCATACAGTAGTTTATATGTGCTATTGAGGAAAACCCTTTTGAAAAAGGGTTATTCCTCAAACTCCTTTCCTAAAACTTCTGACACAATTTCAGCCCCATAGGGTATGCACCGGGAGAGATGAAAATTCTCCACTTTGTGATGTACACCCTATGGGGCTGAAATCATATTAAAAGTCTTTGTAAGGGGGTTCGGGGGATAAACTTTCTTCAGAAAGGTTTCCCCCGATAAACACATAACCGTTGTATGTGTACTATCTTTATTGTATTACTCATTCATAAAGCCGTTGAACCATTATTTCTCTGCTGAGTCCATACTTTTGTTTGCCATTCTGATGACAAATTCTCTTTCATCCGGACTTGCTTTTGAAAAGTCAATGTTATAACGTCGGCAGGTTCTCACAAAATGCTTCACGCATTCGATATCTTCCTCATTTGGTCTTGCAACATATTTATCTGGTGCAGCCAAATCGTCAAGCGTTAAATACTCTTGTGACATAATTATTCCTCCTTCATACGCTGGACCAAGCTGTCTTGCAGGTATCTCGATATTACTCATTCATAAAGCCGTTGAACCAGGCTCTGTCTGTGAAGGGCTTTTTGCTTGTATGTGATGGCTCACATTTTGCGACTCCAACGGGCAGAAGACACACCAAATCGTAGTCGTCGGGCACGCCGAGGCGTTTAGCGAGCTTTCCGCCGATATTATCGTCGTCGGTGATATGTCCCTCATACCAGCAACTCTCGTAGCCGAGGGCTTTAATAGCGAGGAGCATATTCTCGATTGCGGCGGAGTAATCCTGCACGGCGAAGCACTTGTCCCTGTATGCGCAGATTCTCTGTGTCAGAACGCATATTATTGCAGGTGCAGTCTGACAAATCGGCGGGTCAATCATTCCAAGAAGCTCTTTCAGAAGCTCCTTGTCATCGACACAGATAAGCGAAGTTGTCTGCTTGTTGCAGCCCGACGGTGCGTCAAGTCCTGCCTGCATAATTTTGCTAAGGTCTTCTCTCGGCACGGCTGAGTCCTTATACTCAAGGCGGTAGCTTGAGCGCTTTTCTATCGCTTCAAACAAATCCATCTGCCCATCCCCTTTCTATAATAGTCTAACACATTCCGCCTTTCTTTTCAAGACGCAAAAACGGCACAGCCAACTAAATGACTGTGCCGTAATTTATACGCTTAAAGTCTTAAGATTAAAGACCTCTCTTAACGTATGTTGTGTGGAGAACGTGGTGTGCCTTTTCAGAACCAGGCTCACCGAAGTACTCGTTGTAGATAGCCTTGATAGCTGGGTTCTCGTGTGACTTTCTGATAGGCATATCAGCGTCGATATCGTAAAGAACCTTCGCTCTGAGAGCACGGATATCAACAGTATTTCTGATGTATCCAGGCTGCTGAGGCTGTCCGCCACCGTTTACGCATCCGCCAGGGCAACCCATAATCTCGATGAAGTGGTAGTCAGCTTCGCCGCTTTCAACCTTCTTGAGGAGTTCCTTAGCGTTTGCAAGACCTGAAGCAACTGCAACCTTTACAGTCATACCTGCAACGTCGTATGAAGCTTCCTTGATGCCCTGTGTTCCTCTTACATCTGTGAAGTCGAGGGACTTGAGCTCTTCGCCTGTGAGTGTTTCAACAGCTGTTCTGAGAGCAGCTTCCATAACACCGCCTGTTGCGCCGAAGATAACAGCAGCACCTGTTGAAAGTCCGAGAGGCTCGTCAAACTTTTCGTCTGGGAGCTGAGTGAACTTGAGGCCAGCCTTGTCAATCATTCTAGCGAGTTCTCTTGTAGTGATAGCGAAATCTACGTCAGGGATACCTGCAGCATTTTCGTCATCTCTGCCGATTTCAAACTTCTTAGCAGTACATGGCATTACAGCTACAACTACGATGTTCTTAGGGTCAAGTCCCATCTTTTCAGCGTAGTATGTCTTAACTGTTGCACCGAACATCTGCATTGGTGACTTACATGAAGAAAGGTTATCTGTAAGCTCTGGGAAGTAGTGCTCGCAGTACTTAACCCATCCCGGTGAGCAGGAAGTGATAAGTGGGAGCTTACCGCCGTTCTTAACTCTTGAGAGGAATTCGTTTGCTTCATCCATGATTGTAAGGTCAGCAGCAAAGTCTGTATCGAATACCTTATCAAATCCGAGTCTTCTGAGAGCGCAAGCCATCTTGCCCTCAACGTCTGTACCGATTGGCATACCGAATGCCTCACCGAGAGCTGCTCTTACAGCAGGAGCTGTCTGAACAACTACTGTCTTTTCAGGGTCAGCGATAGCAGCAAATACATCATCGATTGCTTCCTTTTCTCTGAGAGCGCCTGTTGGACATACAGCGATACACTGACCGCAGGATACACATGATGTATCAGCAAGTCCGTTTTCGAAGCTTGTACCCATAATGGTCTTGAAGCCTCTTTCGTTAGCGCCGATAACGCCAACAGCCTGAACCTTTTCACATACAGCAGAGCAACGGCGGCAGAGTATGCACTTACCGTTATCTCTAATCATGTGAGCTGAAGAATCATCAATCTCGTACTCTGTTCTAACGCCTGCAAATTTCTCTTCGTCTTCAACGCCGAGGTCACGGCAGAGCTTCTGGAGCTCACAGTTGCCGCTTCTTACGCAGGAGAGACACTTCTTATCGTGGTTAGAAAGAATGAGCTGAAGTGTTGTCTTTCTTGACTCTAATACCTTTGGAGTGTTTGTGAAAATTTCCATGCCCTCATTGATAGGGTATACGCATGAAGCAACAAGGCTTCTTGCACCCTTGACCTCAACTACACAGATACGGCAAGCGCCGATTTCGTTGATGTCCTTCAGAAAGCAAAGGGTTGGAATTTCGATTCCGGCAATTCTTGCAGCCTCAAGGATTGTAGAACCCTTTGGAGCCTGAACTGGAACGCCGTTAATTTTAATATTAACCATATCCATTATCTTTATCCTCCCAATTACTTCTTCTCGATTGCGCCGAACTTACACTTTTCGATACAAGCGCCGCACTTTACGCACTTAGCTGTGTCGATTGTAAGAGCCGGAAGCTTCTTGCCAGGTGCGATATAATCAGTCTTTGTGATTGCGCCTGCAGGACACTGCTTAGCACACATACCGCATCCGATACACTTATCCTTGTCAATTGTGAAGGACAGGAGGTCCTTACATATGCCTGCAGGACACTTCTTGTC
>JAFQLH010000017.1 GCA_017396665.1 Oscillospiraceae bacterium
CTCAGAAGTTGTAGTCTGAGATGTTGTTGTAGGAGTTGTGGTTGTTTCAGAAGTAGTAGTCTGAGATGTTGTAGTAGGTGTAGTTGTTGTCTCGGAGGTTGTAGTCTGAGATGTAGTAGTAGGTGTAGTTGTTGTCTCAGAGGTTGTAGTCATTGTAGTGGTTGTTGTAGTTGTTGTATCTTCCCAACCGATTGTGAGAGGACCCATGAAGTCGCATCTGTGTGACTGAGCACCTGTGCTGATTGAGTTTGCGATAATGTTACCGTCAACGTTCTGGTCAGCAGAAACATGTGCGTAAGGAGCAAGGACGCTTCCGAGGGAAGTCTTGCCGTATTTGATAGTACCGTGGTAAAGTCCGTCAGCAGAAGAGCTGTCGTAGAAGTTCCAGAGAACGATTGTACCGTCGTTTACGTTTTCTTCCTTGTTGTGAACTGTTGTGTCATCACTGCGGTAGATAGTTACCTGTGAGTTTGTTGTGTAAGAATTGTAGCCTGCAAGGTCAACGTTGATGATACAGCTCTGGTCGCCTGTGTAAGCACCGTTTTCGTACTGAGCGTTGTAGATATCAAAACCGTTCTGAGCATCGTAGAACTCTTTGCCGGTCATATTGATAACATTCATACCCTTGTCTGCAAGAACAATTGTACATCTGTTGTTTTCAAAAACAGGTGTTACAGTAGCCTGAGCGTCGGAAATATTCTTAGAAAGATTTCCGTAAGCCTTCTTGTAAGAAGCAAAGTCGATGTAATCTTCTTCAACGTGATAGATGTTCTTTCTTGCTGTATGATTCATATCAACAAGCTTTCCGCCGATTCTTACCTGACCTGAGATAGGATTTGTGATTGTGTAGTTGCCGTTAGCATCGGTAACAAGTGTGTCCATCGGAACGAGAAGGTCAGTCATAAGAGTAGAGCCCTGAATGTTTAAGTATTCAGTAGCAACGCTGACTTCAATGTTCATACCGGGGAATGTACCTGTGTCAGGACGGTTGTTCTGATTTGTACCGCTTGCCTGTGAAGCGTCAACAGAAGGAGCAGCAAAGTTACCGTTACAGTGAGCGTTAAGAACAATGCTGTCAAAAGCAAAAAGGTGGAATGAGTTAGCAATACCTAAAGGCATATCTTCGATGAAGTATTCGCTGCCTTCGTATGTACCGCTGAGTACTTCAACGCCATCTTCAGCAGCAGAGCCTGCAGAAGCAACAGCGGAAAGTGTGGAAGCACCAACAGCAAGTGCTGTGAGCAGTGCGAGGAATCTCTTTTTCATAGTTTCCAAAACCTCCATTTTAATTTTTTTGCAAATATAAATTTCGTTAATAATTGCTATTGTAATAACATTATATATCTTGATTATAAAAAAGTCAAGTTGTTTAACGAAAATAATTATCCAAAAATTTAATTTCTGCTTCATAAATAAGCAACAATTTGCACAAAGCAAAAAAATATAATAAAAACGGCTTTATTTTTTTGATATCTGATGATAAAATGAGTGTATAGATTTTATTTGAAAGGATGCTTGTAATCGTATGTTCAAAGGCTTTTCAAAGGAAGCACTTGAGTTTCTTTGCGGAATAAGAGACAACAATAATAAGGAATGGTTTGAAGCGAATAAGCAGATTTATCTTGATGCAGTATACCATCCGATGAAGGAGCTGTGTGAGGAGCTTTATAAACCTTTTTCAGATATACCGACAATGATGGCGAAAGCAGGCAGAATATACAGGGATGAGTTTTATCCTCCTTATAAAAAGTACAGGGAGGATATGTGGATAGTAGTAAGACACGAGGCATTCTACTGGAGCAGAACGCCAAGTCTGTTCTTTGAGCTGTCAGGTGATGGTGCAACATTTGGCTTTAGAATCGCAAAGCCCGAAGCAGGCGTAATGGAGCTTTTCAGAAAAAGAATAACTGAGGCACCCGACTATTTTATGGGGTTTGTCAGAATTCTTGAGGAGGACTTTGGAGTAACCTTCGGCGGTGATGAGTATAAAAGGCCAAAGCCGTGCAGTGTTGAAGGTGCAGAGCGCTTCTTTAATAAGAAGGGACTTACCGCCTTTGTTACAGTAACAAATAAGAGGGAGCTGTTTGGAACAAAGCTCGTAAAGCACGTAAGCGAGGTTTTCGATGCCCTTTTCCCACTCAATGAAATGTTTCACGATATAGTAGGGGAGTATCAGATTGAAAAAGCAAAACAGCTTGCCGAGGCTTCCTTACGCTCTGAACCCGAAATGCCAAAAGCACCGCAGACTGAATTTATGTGGTAATAAAAAATCCAATCGGATTTTCCGATTGGATTTTATTTTTGTTATATTACATATAAATGAACACAGAAGAAATGAAGCACGCTTCCCGCAACAACGAACAGGTGGAACACAGAGTGCATATATCTGTGCTTCTTGCCAAGACCGTAGATTACAGCTCCGACTGTGTAAGCAATTCCGCCGAGCAAGAGAAGAATCAAACCGTTCATGTGTACAGCTTCAATTGCAATCTTTGAAGCAATCACAATACACCAGCCAAGACCGATGTAGCATATCATTGAAAACTTTGAATACTTCTTGAGGTCAATTGCAGTAAAGACTGTCGCAATAGTGGATACACCCCATACGATTCCGAAGAGCACCCACGCAACGGTCGGGCTTGCCTTTCTGATAGAGCACAGAAGTATCGGAGTGTATGTTCCGGCAATGAGGAAATAAATCGTGCAGTGGTCAACAACCTGCATTACCTTCTTTGCCATTCCCGGACGTAGCCCGTGATAAACACTCGACGCTGTATATAAAAGAATGAGTGAGCTTCCGTAAATCGCAGAGCTTACAACCGCCCATACATCAGAATGCATAACAGAAGTCAGTACGCACAGTACAAGTGCCGCAATGCCAAGACCTGCACCGACAATGTGTGAGGACATATTGAAAATTTCTTCTCCCTTTGTGTAGCTTGGAAGATTTCTGTCACAAAGCTTAGTTCTTGTCATATTAAAACCTCCTTAAGAGTTGATTACTTGAGTCTTACATTATCGTGTGACATAAAGAACAGTGCAAGTGCGCCCGGACCTACGTATGAACCCGTAACAGGCTCAAAATCTACAATGATAACTTCCTTGGGCGGCTTGTTTTTCATAATGAGCTTTTTAAGATAAAGAGCATCCTCAGGACAGTCAGCCTGTGATATAGCAACTGTCTGAACAGCCTGGTTTTCAACAAGCTCCTCGTATTTCTGCGCAAGTGCCTCTATCGACTTGTTTCTGCCCCTGACCTTGCTGAAAGCAATTATCTTGCCATCGCAGTTTCCCGTGAGCAAAGGCTTTATGCCCAGTACCGTGCCAATGCCTGCAGAGATGCCCGAAAGACGTCCGCCACGCTTTAGATGCATAAGGTCATCAACTGTGAACACCTGGAACATCCTGTCCCTCATTCTCAAAAGCTCGTCTTTTACAGTCCTAAGGTCAAAGCCCTCCTTTTTAAGAAGACCTGCCCTGAGCGCCAGTAAGCCTTCTCCCATTGAAGCACCCAGCGAGTCAACAAGTACAATCTTCCTCTCCGGGAAAGCTTCAAGTACCTGTTGCCTTGCAATCTTAGCCGAATTGAAAGAACCGCTTACACCTGACGAAAGACCGACAAATAAAATGTCCTGTCCGTTTTTGCAAATCTCAGTAAATACGTCAGCGTATTTCTGCGGGTTTATCTGAGAGGTTGTAACCTTTGCACCCTCTCGTATCTTCTGATAGTATGCGTGACCGTTCCACTTTGAGGTATCCCTGCAAGCGTATTCTTTACCGTCACGGAAGTATGTCATTGTTATAATTCTTATATCGTATTTGACCGCAAGCTCTGTCGGAATGTTTGCTGCCGAATCAGTAACGATAGTGTAGTTCATAGCTTAATCTCCTTGCTTGTTCCTTTGAGCTTATTATAGTCCCGAATGACTGTTCTTATCAACCTACCATGCATTTTTGCGGTAGATAGAGAGAAAAATGCACTCTATTACAGGGTAGAGAGTCGGTCTACCCTTGGTAGAGAGCCCTGATTTTAGGGCGTTTGAGCGGTGGAGAGCAAAAAAACAGAGCCATTTTTATTATGGCTCTGTGTGTGCTCGGTTTATTCTTTTTTCTTGACAACAGGCTGGAATTTCCCGCCCCTCATTGAGTCTAAAAGCTCAGAAAAGCGTTTTATCTCAAAGCCATCGCCCTTGTAGTAAACATCAAAAACAAGTCCTAAGTATGCCGAGGTGTAGCCCGATGCAACAAAACCGCAGCCAAGATAGAACGCCTCACGACGCAAACGCTGAGAGTAGTTGTCAGCATCTTTGTCAAGCGGCTCAATTTCCAGAACAAGCTGGTTGTTTGGAAAAACCTTCTCTAAAAATTCAAGAACAGCCCTTCCGTATCCCATAGAACGCTTTTCTTTTTGTATCGCAAAAAAGCAAATGTAGGTAAGCCCCATCTCAGCCCTGAAATATGAAAAGCCGATAAATTCGTTCTTGTCATAAAACGCCACAAGCTCTCCGCCGGATTTCGTGAATCGAAGAAGCTTGTCAGTAGGCACTCTCTCGTTGTCAGGGAATGCCTCTCTGTTCAGTCTGTCTATGTCGTCAAAACAGCCTTTGTCCTCTGTCGCCCTTACCATAGAAAGCTCCAAAATGTATCATCTCCATAAAGTTAGTATGTCAGAAGAAACGTTATTTATTCTGTCCGTAATATGCATCATTTCCGTGCTTGCGTAAGTAGTGCTTGTCAAGAAGCTCCTGAGGTATCCTTTCAGCAGAAGGATTAAGAGAAATTGCGTGATAGTTCATAAATGCAATCTCTTCAAGCACAACAGCTAAGTACAGCCTTTATTCTTGCAGAGCCAAGCTCTATTCCGAGATAACAAAGCCCGTCTGAAACGCACCTTGAAATGTCCATAAAAAAGCTCCTTTGCAATAGTGCACCGATTTAATATTATTATATCACGCAAAGCTACTAAAGTAAAGCAGAAATATTATAGCAAAGAACAGAATAGCTAAAATCACTCTTGATTTTTTGTGCGAAATGTTGTATAATATACTTTACTATTATTTTTGGATAAGAGGTCTTGGATATGATAACTGTCGGATTTATCGGTGCCGGAAATATGGGCTATGCTATTATGAGAGGTGTCGCAACAAGCGGACTTTGTGATAGCTCAAACGGCGATAAAGCCATAAAGCTCTCCGCCTTTGACGTGAATACTCAGCAGACGGAAAGATTAAAGAAATACGGTGTTACAGCCTGTGCAAGTGAAAAGGACATAATGGAAAGCTGCAAGTATGTTTTCCTCGCAGTAAAGCCCCAGATGTTTGAGGAAGTCCTTAAAACACTTTCACCATATGCAACAAAGGATACCGTGTTCGTTTCAATTGCCGCAGGTATCACTGATAAGTATATCTCTGATATGACAGTCGAAAATGCAAAGGTCGTGCTCGTTATGCCGAACACTCCGCTCCTTCTCGGTGAAGGTGCTTCTGCTCTCTCAAGAAATGAAGAAGTAACAGACGAGGAGTTTGACGTTGTGCTCAGCATCTTCTCTGCTTGCGGAACAGCAAAGGTAATCTCCAAGGATAAGATGAAGGAAATCATCGCAATAAACGGGTCATCGCCTGCGTTTACGTATCTCTTTGCAAAATGCTTTATGGAGTATGCATGCTCAGTCGGAATAGATGAAAACGTCGCAAAGGAGCTTTTTGCAAAAACACTCATAGGCTCTGCTAAAATGATTACCGACAGCGGCTACTCAATTGACGAGCTTATAACAATGGTTTCATCAAAGGGCGGAACAACAATCGCAGGACTCAATGAGCTCTATAACGGTGGCTTTGAGCAAAGTATTTCTGACTGCTGTAAGGCTTGTACAAAGAGAGCCTACGAGCTGTCAAAGTAAATGTGTCATAAATTCTCGAAAGGATATTAAAAATGGGCTTGTTTTCAAACTATAATACCGCAGGACCGGGCATACCGAAAATGCCTCAGGAGAAAAAGGGCTTCTTTAAGTTTATGGAGGTGTTCGTAAGACACTTCTGGGACCTCGTTTTTCTCAATCTTCTCTACATAGTATTCTGTATCCCGATTGTAACAATCGGACCTGCAACAGCAGGACTTATAAAGGTCGCAAGAAACTATTCGCAGGAACGTAGCTGCTTTATGTTCCATGACTTCTGGAAAGCCTTCAAGAGCAACTTCAAGCAGGCGCTTGTTATAGGACTTGTGGATATTATCCTTGCCATCTGGGCAGTTTATATGGTTGTGTTCTATTACAATTTCTCGCTCTATTACGATATAGGAAAGGTCCTTTTGGTAGTATCAATCAGCCTTATGCTTGTTGTATTCCTTATGCATTTCTATATCTACCTGCTTATCGTTTCTACAAACCTCAAAATGAAGCAGATTTTAAAGAATGCATTCTTGCTCACAAGCGTTGGACTAAAAGCAACTCTCATCTCATTCTTCACAATCGTAGGCGTCCTGGCATTTATGCTGCTTATGATTATGACAGCTTCGTATGCAGGTATTACGATAGACCTCGTGATTATAGCAGGTATAGTGTTCTCATTCCTGGCATTTGTAATCTGCTACAATTGCTACCCTATAATCAGAAAGTATGTTATCCAGCCTTACTACGACAAGAGAGGTGAGAAGAACCCTGAGTTCGATTACCTCAGACCTCTCAGCGAAGAGGAGGCAATCTTCGAGGATAAGGGCGGTTCTGAAGCACCTGTAAAGCTTCCTAATATGAAATCTCAGCACAAGAAAAAGAATTCTGCACCTAAGTCAAAGGGCGGCGGAAAACGAATCTCATAAAAAATACGGCTCGGCAGGGGAATTAACCCCGCCGAGCCGTTTGCTTTATGCCAATACAGCTTCTGTGCTTTCTTTAACTAAGTCACTTGCCTTTGTGAGTGCTTCATCAATGTGACCGCAGAAGTTTTCTGCACCAACCACATCATAAAATCCCGACTTTTTCATCGCCTTTAAAGGCTGCGGATTTACATGAGAAAGTAAAAGGTGTATGCCGTTTGCCTTGCACTTTTTGTGAATTGTCTCAAGAGAGTTCATGGCAGTTGAGTCAATCGCCGGAACAGCCCTCATTCTTAAAATAAGACAGTGTGTGTAGTCCTTAAAGGTGATGTCAAGAATCTTATCAGCCGCACCAAAGAACATAGGTCCGCTGATTTCGTATACTCTTACACCCTTTGGTACAACCCTTATGTCAATGCTTTCGCTGTCATTTTCGCTGTCAATGTACTTCCAGCCTGTAACGGAAGCCTCATCACTCATTCGCTTCATAAAGAGCATAGCAGCAAGCACCATGCCTACCTCAATAGCAACAACAAGGTCGAAGATAACAGTAAGTCCGAATGTGATTACCATTACAACCGTGTCGCTCTTTGGTGCGTGCTTTATGGTCTTTACAAACTTTCGCCATTCGCTCATGTTGTATGCAACAATAAACAGAATCGCTGCAATTGCAGGCATCGGAATAAGTCCTGCATATGGCATAAGGAACAGAAGTACAAGTAAAAGCGCAACTGCGTGTACCATACCGGCAATAGGTGTCCTGCCTCCGTTTTTAGCATTGGCAGCAGTTCTCGCAATAGCTCCTGTTGCAGGTATACCGCCAAACAGTACAGATGCAATGTTTCCGCAGCCCTGTGCAACAAGCTCCATATTAGAGTTGTGATTTGAGTTTACCATGCTGTCTGCTACAACGCAGGATAACAGCGACTCAATAGCCGCTAAAATCGCAATTGTAAATGCATCGGGTAGTATCTCAGAAATACTTTTAAGGCTTATGTCAATACTGCCGAAATCCACCTTCGGAAGTCCCGACGGAATGGTGTAAAGCTCGCCGATTGTGTAAACACCCTCATCAAGCGTAGGTATAAGCTTTACAAGTACAGCGCCAACTACAACAGCAATAAGTGACGGAGGTACGCGCTTTTCAAACTTAGGATATACAATAAGAATAAGTAAGCATATAGCCCCGACAAGCAGAGCCTGCCAGCTGAATGTTCCCATTGCGTCAATGTTAGCCTCAATCTTTTCAATAGTCTCAATCGGCTTGACGCCTTCCTTGTACTTAAGTCCAAGAAAATCCTTGACCTGACCGATGAGAATAGTAACCGCAATTCCTGCCGTGAAGCCCGTCGTTATAGTGTAAGGAATAAACTTGATAAGCGAGCCAAGCTTGAATATGCCCATCAGTATGAGTATTATTCCCGCTATTATCGTCGCAAGGAACAGCCCGCTCATGCCTTGTGTTGCAACAATTCCCGCAACAATGGTGGCAAACGCCGCCGTAGGTCCTGCTATCTGTACACGGCTGCCGCCCAGGAAGGATACAATAAATCCTGCAGCAATCGCAGTGTATACACCGCAGGCAGGCTCAACACCCGATGCAAGTGCCAGAGCTATCGACAACGGCAGAGCTATTATCGCTACAATAATACCTGCAATAATGTCCTTGACAAGCTGCTGCTTTGAGTAGGTCTTCATAACCGAAAACAGCTTCGGCTTAAGATATGTCTTTTTCAAAATATACATCTCCCAATGTAATGCTTCGCAAAAAACTCTCTTTTGAAAACAAAAGAGAGTAAATTACTTGGATATTCGTCGCTTTGTAATAAGCAAAGCAATGGTGCCGGCGGCGGGGGTCGAACCCGCACGGTATCACTACCACCGGATTTTGAGTCCGGCGCGTCTGCCAATTCCACCACGCCGGCAAGGGTGGTCTGAAATTAACCTTGATAATTATATCACAATGAAACTTGTTTGTCAATAATCCGAAAAAAATTCTCCATAAAAAACGAGCGATATATTTGTGGATAATTACAACAAAAATATATGCAAAACGCTCTTGCAATTTGTGAATATTTATGGTATTATATTATTATGGAAAATATAATTCAGGAGGGAATTATTATGACAATAAATGAAATGTCCGTTATGATTTGCGATGACTCCATGTTCGCAAGAAAGAAGCTAAAGGATTATATACTCTCACTCGGCGTAAAGGCGTGCTATGAAGCAGCCGACGGCGAGCAGGCAGTAGATAATTACAAGGAATATAAGCCGGATGTTGTTTTCATGGATATCGTAATGCCAAAGAAAACAGGTATCGACGCAGTTAAGGAGATTATCGAATTTGATGCAAATGCGAAGATTGTAATGGCTTCCTCAGTAGGTACTCAGAACCACCTCAAGGACGCTATCAATGCAGGAGCATTCGAGTTCCTTCAGAAGCCTATCTCCAATGACCAGGTTCTCAAGCTTATTGAAATCGTAGCGAAAGGAGTCTGAAAGTAATGTTTGCACAATTTTTCGGAAGCTATCTTCTCAATGAAGGAATAGTTACAGGTCCGCAGCTTGCAAAGGCTCTCGACGATAAGAAGAATACCAAGACAAGACTCGGTGTCCTCGCTATAAATGCAGGCTACCTCACAGCAGGTCAGGTTGAGTTTATCCACCAGGTTCAATCAACTGTTGATAAGAGAATAGGCGATATCGCTGTAGAAATGGGCTTTATGACAAAGGAGCAGGTTGAAGAGCTCCTCTCAAAGCAGCCGCAGGATTACCTCATTCTCGGTCAGACTCTCGTTAATAACGGTGTGATGACAAATGCACAGTTTGAGCAGGCTATCAACGACTATAAGAACTGTAACGCTCTCTCTGAGGACGACCTCAACGGCGATAAGACAGATAAGCTCGATAAGATTATCGCTGATTTTTATAAGGTTGACGGAGTTAAGGACCCGTGCAGATATACTACATATCTCACACTCCTGTTCAAGAATCTCATCAGATTTGTCGGCGACGATTTTACACCGATGAACGCCTCTGTTGTAACAAGTGCTGAGTATGAAAATACAGTAAGCCAGAGAGTAAAGAGCGAGGATGTTAATGCCTATACAGCTATCTGCTGTGATACTGATATCTATATCAAGTTCGCAGAAAGATTCTCAGAGGAAAAGCTCGATACCGCTGATGACTTTGTAAATGCAACAGTGGGCGAGTTCCTTAACCTCCATAACGGATTGTTTATCGTAAACCAGTCCAATGAGCTCGGAAATGAAATGACTCTCGAGCCTCAGGAGTTTGTCTATAAGACAGCAGTAGCACTTGACGATGTTGCGATTGATGTGCCGGTTGCGTTCTCATTCGGAACAGTGCACTTTATCATATCAAACCTCTAATTAAATATATTGTTGTTCGGCGTGCCGCTTTTATAAGCGGTGCGTCTTTTTTTATAAAAAAGAGTGCGTAAATTTCGTTAAAATGCCTATGACATTAATTTTCTGGATGTGGTATAATTGTATAAGAAGAAGTCGTCTGTTTAAGAAAGTGAGGTACAAGGATGTTTCAGATAGACCAGTGCGTAATGTATAAGTCATCGGGCGTTTGCAGGATAGTAGGCTTTGAAGACAAATGCATCGATGGTATAAACAAAACGCAGTATTGTAAGCTTCAGCCACTGTTTTTGGATAACTCGGTTTGCTATATCCCGAAAAACTCAATGCCTGATAAGGTAAGAACGCTACACGATAAAGAGCATATGGACAGCCTTATCAGCAAAATACCGCAGATGAATGCATTGAAGATTGACGATAGCAGAAAAAGAAAGCTCATTTTCAGCGGTGTCCTGAAAAGCGGTGACTGCGAGCAGATTATGTCACTTATAAAGTTACTCTACGAGGAACAAAACGCCCGTCTCAGCTCCGGGAAGAAGCTCAATTTCTCTGACGAGAAAATACTCCGTGACGCAGAAAGCCTCATTGACCAGGAGTTATCAGTGATAATGGGAGTCGAGCCGTCAGATGCGAAAGCCTATATAAAAGAAAAAATAAAAACAGCATAGCTATAACCGATTTTGTCGTTATGTCAGAATCGGTTGTTTTTATGTCAGAAATCAAACTTATTATGCAACCTGCAGTGCAAAAAGCTGTTGCAATGTTTACGCCAAAATGATAGAATAAAATAAAGAAATGAAAAGGAGTATGCTGCTATGAAGCATAGTGAATTAATAAAGCTCTTAGGCGAAATGTCGCTGGAAGAAAAAATAGGTCAGATGTGTCAGCTCGTGCCCGACTTTCTAGGCAAAACAGGTGAGCTGACAGGTCCGCTCGGACACTTTGTCTTAAACGGAAATGAAACAAAGCTGCTGGGCTCGGTGCTCAACGCAAACGGAGCAGAGAACGTTATGAAGCTCCAGGACGAGTTTATGAAAAACCACCCACACAATATCCCACTCCTGTTTATGATGGACGTAATAAACGGCTACGAAACAATTTTCCCTATACCTTTGGCACAGGGCTGCAGCTTTGAGCCTGAGCTTGCAAAGGAAGGCGCACAGGTCGCATCAAAAGAAGCCGCCGCAGAGGGTATCGCAGTTACCTTTTCACCAATGGCTGATATGGTGACTGATGCAAGATGGGGCAGAGTTATGGAAACTCCGAGCGAGGACAAGCTCCTCAATTACCTCTTTGCAAAAGCAATGGTAGAAGGATATCAGGGCGACGACCTCACAAAGAAAGGGAATATAGGTGCCTGTATCAAGCACTTTGCAGGCTATGGTGCCCCCGAAGGCGGAAAGGAATACTACAACTGTGAGATTTCCGAAAGAACCTTTATGGAGGACTACCTAACAGGCTATAAGGGTGCAATCGACGCAGGCGTTACAATGGCAATGACCTCCTTCAACAGTCTTAACAGAATCCCTTCTACCGCAAATGAGTGGCTTATGAAAAAGGTCCTCAGAGAACAGCTCGGCTTCGACGGAGTGCTTATCTCAGACTGGGCAGCAGTAGGAGAGCTCGTAAACCATACAATCGCACAGGACGAAGCACAAGCCGCAGAGCTGTCTGTCAATGCGTCTGTCGATATAGATATGATGACTCTATGCTATTCACATAACCTCTCAAAGCTCGTTGAGGAAGGCAGGATTACTATAGAGCAGATTGATGAGTGCACTCTGAGAATACTGGAGCTCAAAAACAAGCTAGGTCTGTTTGAAAATCCGTATAAGGACGCAAGCGTTGAGGACGAAAAGAAGCTTATTCTCTGCGACGAGCATAGACAGAAAGCAAGAAAAGCCGCTGCAAAAACAATGGTGCTTCTCAAAAATGATGACAAAATTCTCCCTCTTGACCTTAATAAATCAACTGCTTTTATGGGGCCTTACGCAGATAACAGACAAATCTACGGTGCATGGTCGTGGGTAGATAACGAGAATGCAATAAAAACTGTCAGAGAGATAGCCGGGGAAAGAAATATAAAGGTGTCCTTTGCTAAGGGCTCAACTGTCCTCGGTGCTAAAAACAGAGTAAAATCCTATACTGAACAGATGACAGAGCAGGAGGAAAATAAGCTCTTGGAAGAAACTATAGAGCTTGCAAAATGCTCTGAGCAGGTGGTTTTATTTGTCGGTGAATACCGTTTGCAGTCAGGCGAAGCGTCAAGCAGAACTGATATCGAGCTTCCTAAAATCCAGCAAAAGCTCATAGATGAGGTTTCAAAGGTCAATGACAATGTAGTGCTTGTAGTCTTTGCAGGAAGGCCGCTCGTGCTCACTGACTTGCTGCCGAAGGTGAAATCTGTGCTGTATGCGTGGTTTCCCGGAACTGAAGGTGCAAACGCACTCATGGATATCCTTACAGGTGAACAAAGCCCATCAGCAAAACTAAGTATAAGCTTCCCAAGATGCTCATCGCAGTGTCCTGTAAGCTACCGTAGCTTCTCAACGGGCAGACCGTCAGACGCAAACGCGGAGTTCAACTACGCTTCAGGCTATATAGATTGCCCGATTACACCGCTTCTGCCTTTTGGCTATGGACTTACATATACAGATTTTGAAATAAGTAAAGTTACATTATCGGGCAATACCATGACCGAAAATGATACTATTACCGCAACCGTTACCGTTACCAATACGGGCGGCAGGGAAGGCGAGCAGGTTGTCCAGCTCTATGTACAGGATGTCAAGGCAAGTGTGATAAGACCAACAAGAGAGCTTAAGGCTTTTAAGAAAATAAAGCTTTCGGCAGGGGAATCAGCACAGGTCGAGCTTTCAGTTTCCGAAGAAATGCTCAGATTCTATACAAGAGATATGTCCTTCAAGAGTGAAAAGGGACTGTTCAGAGTCTATGTCGGCTTTGACAGTACAACCGATAACTTCGCTGAGTTTTCTCTTGTATAAATAAATCAGGAAAGGTAATTCTATGGAATTTATCGAAATCAAAGATAATAAGAAAAGGTATCTCGACTTGCTTTTGCTTGCCGACGAGCAGGAAAGTATGATTGATAAATATCTTGAACGAGGCAATATGTATGCCTTTTGCGATAGCGAAGTAATGGCAGTCTGTGTCGTAACTGATGAAGGGGAGGGCGTACTCGAAATCAAGAATATCGCCACAAGTCCTGAGCATCAGCATAAAGGCTACGGCAAAAAGCTTATAGAGTATATCGAGAAAATATACTGTAGCTCATATGATGTGCTAAGAGTGGGAACAGGTGACAGTCCGCTTACAATCCCGTTTTATCAAAAATGCGGTTTTTCAGAAAAGTTCAGAGTGAAGAACTTCTTTACCGATAACTACGACCACCCGATATTCGAGTGCGGAAAACAGCTTGTCGATATGGTCTACCTTGAAAAGTTACTTAAATCAGAATAACGTAAAAGCTCCCCGCCATTGATACGGGGAGCTTTTTGTTACCTTGCCTTAAGCTCTTTGATAAAAGACCTCTTGTGTCTCGTGTAAATATAACGCTTTATCGCATCGTCAGCCATAATGCCAATAAAGGTTATCCCAAGCCATAAAAGTGAAAACGGCAGACAAATCTGTCCGTACAGATTAAACGGCATATCTGAGTAATCCCATACCGCAAGCCCGAGCTCTAAGTTTATGATAATCCCACATAAAAGCTCTGCCACCGTTATAAACAGCGTAACGCAGATAAGCTGCTGAATGAGTGTCAGATTTCCTTCCTCACGAAGCTCACTTGTGTAGCTCATAAACAAAAAACACATTCCGCCAAGAAGCCCCATAGATATGTGCGTAAAACCCCTTGTCAGAACCTCAAGCAAGCCGTAGGAAAGTGCACCGATAAAGAATGTCCCGAACCCCTCAGTGAACATTCTCCACCTGCCGTTTCTGATGTATACCCCCGTCTTAATCATCTCCTCGCAAAATAATCAGTATATATAATGTGTGCAGATTTTGCGAAAATAAAACAGAAAAAATAAAACAGCCGACTGTTTTTTCAGCCGGCTGAAATTTGTTGTTAGCTTCTCCAAGGTGCGTTGAGTGTCCTCTGTGCAATAAGCTCCTTGATGTATTCGCCTGTCTCGGTGAGAACGTCATCGCTCTTTTCAACGAAAATGCTTGAACCCTCGTCCTTGTCGTTAACTGCCCAGTTGCAGCTTGAAAGTCCGTTTTCATCAATCCACTTGAACCATTCCTCTGTGGATTCCTTGGCAATAGCGCCGTTTCCGTCAGCGTTTACGCTGCCCCATTCAGTAATGAAAAGTGCAATACCTGCCGCCATAGCTCTGTCACCGCTGTCACGAAGCCACTTGTCGTGTGTGCCTGCGTAGAAGTGAAGTGTGTAAGCTACGTTTTCATCGTCAATAGGATTGTTTGCAGCGCTCTCAACCTTCTGTGACCACTGCGGAGAACCAACGATAATAAGGTTGTCAGAGTACTTTCTGATTTCAGCAATAACTGTCTCAGCGTATTCCTTTACAACCTTCCAGGTGTAGTTTGTAGGCTCGTTGTAAACCTCGAAAATAACATTGTCGTACTGACCGTACTTCTGAGCGAGCTGTGAGAAGTATTTTACAGCCTCATCAGTATTCTTGTGAGCACTGTGTGCGTGCCAGTCAACAATTACATAAACGCCTCTTTCAATTGCCTGGTCAATAACATCTTCAATAAGAGCCTCGCAGCTTGTGTCGTGAGGAACACCCTCGTCATTGATTCCGTATGAGCATCTTACAATCTCACAGTTGAAATCATCAACCAGATAGTCAACGTAGTCAGCAGTGTAGTACTTCTGTGACCAGTTGCTCCAGAAGAAGCTCATGCCTGTTACTCTCATAGGCTCACCGGTCTTGCTGCCTGTTATCTTTCCGTCAACAACCTTCATCTCACCGTAGTAATCAACCGGAGTAGCTTCCTTTGCAGGAGCTTCAGGCTCGGAGCTTGAAGCTTCAGGCTCTGAGGAGCTGTCGGTTTCGCTCTCATCAGCAACGGAATCTGCAACTGATGAAGAATCAACAGCAGAAGAGCTGTCAGCGTTGTCATCTGCCCAAGGCTTGATAACGATAAGTGAAATAGCCGCCGCAAGTACAACTACCGCAGTTGTAATCGCAATAATTACCTTCTTGTTCATAATATTATAAGACGGTGTGTTCTATTGCAAGCCTGCACGAGCAGTAATGCTCCACCGCCCCTCCTTGACAATGATTTTAGCACGATAAATTAACAAGATATATCTAAGATTTTACTTGTATATCAAATCTGTGCTGCGTATTATTACGAAAAGCTTTTCGTAATAAAGTTTTTTGTACAACGCTCACCAAATCCCATAGCAAGTGCGTTTTAGTGGCAATAAAAAATCCTCCCCGAAAACCGAGGAGGATAGTTTTCGTAACTATAAAGCTATCTTTATAGTATCTGTTTCTAAATATACTTCAGAAAAATCAGTGTCGGTTAGTTTAATTTTGAATTCAATGTTTTTTATATCTTCTATGCTTTTGATTCCTAATTTGTCGTAGCCAAAAGAAAAGGAACAGATAGATTTTTTGTCAGGTAATGTTCCGTCAAAACTAAGATTACCACCAAGGAATTGTACTTGCGTATCGTTTATGTATGTTTCTTCTAAAGATATTAAAACGCTGTTTTCTGATTTGTTTTCGAGCTTTAGATTCATTATATACATTGTCAGACCAGAATTAGGGTCTGTGATGTCTATGTATGAAATCTTGAAATTATCGTCTTCATAAAGAACTCTTTCATCATCTTTTGATTCCTCAGAATTAACTGTAGAAGATTCGTCTTCTGATGAACTTTCACTACTTGTATCATTGTTATCAGATTGTGCTGCCACAGCAATTAATACAATAAATAAGACTACAATCACACAGAAAGATGCTAAACAGCCTTTTTTCTTGCTCTTTTTCTTTTCTCCCATTTTTCTTCCTCCTAAATTATATAAAATAAAAAGTGCGGCTACCGAAGTAACCGCACAAAAACGCAAACTCCGATAGTCGCCAAACTAACTTTATGTGAAATCGAGTGCAAGCACACTATATCATCATAAATGGAATTTGCATTTTGTCAAATTCAAAGATGAAAATAGTATGCTAAAAAAGAGCATAGTTATCCCGTAAAAAGAGAATGCACTCACAATTCACAAATATTAAGTTAGTTTGGCAATTATCATTATATCATAATCAGGATAGAAAATCAATAGAAAAAAGACACCCATCGAAAAGATGGATGTCTTTGATAACACAATAAAATGTAATTATCTCTTTGAGAACTGAGGAGCACGACGTGCAGCCTTGAGACCGTACTTCTTTCTTTCCTTCATTCTTGGGTCACGAGTGAGGAAGCCAGCCTTCTTGAGTTCTGGACGGAGCTCGCCGTTGAACTGAAGGAGAGCTCTTGAGATACCGTGTCTGATAGCACCAGCCTGACCTGTAACGCCGCCGCCTGCTACTGTGCAAACAACGTCGAAGTTTTCTGTGTTGTTTGTGAGAGCGAGTGGCTGACGAACGATAAGCTTGAGTGTTTCAAGACCAAAGTAATCGTCGATTGCTCTGCCGTTGATTGTGATGTTACCGGAGCCTGGATAAACTCTAACTCTTGCAACGGAGTGCTTTCTTCTGCCTGTTCCGTAGTAGTATGCTGTCTTTGATTCGTACATATTCATAGCTCCTTTCTTAGAAATCGCACTTTACAGGGTTTCTTGATGCCTGATTGTGTTCAGCACCCTTGAAAACTCTGAGACGTGTAGCAGCCTTGCGGCCGAGTGTGTTGTTTGGGAGCATGCCTGTTACAGCGATAGTCATAGCTCTGTCTGACTGCTCAGCCATGAGCTTGTCGTACTTGATTTCCTTGAGGCCGCCAATCCAGCCTGTGTGCCATCTGAAGTACTTCTGTTCAAGCTTCTTGCCTGTGAGAACAGCCTTATCTGTGTTGATGATGATTACATAGTCACCGCAATCAGCGTGAGGAGCGAATGTTGGCTTGTGCTTGCCTCTGAGAATTGTAGCTGCCTTAGCTGCAACTCTACCGAGAGAAACGCCCTCTGCATCAAGGATGTACCATGTGCGGTTAATGTCGTTTGCCTTTGGCATGTAAGTTGACATATTAGTTTCCTCCGTTTAAATTAATTTCTTTCAATCCTTCTTTGACTGAAACAACATTACTTATTATATCATCTTTTTGAAACTTGTCAATAGGTATTTTGCCGAATTTTTAATTTATATCCCTCAAACGCTTGAAATCTCTTTGTTTTTCTTTATTTCTCTCCATTTCTCACGCGTCATTTCAGTTTTGCAATTTGTCACTATTGCGATAAAAAAGCCCGTATGTTTGTTGCAGAATGACTAAAATTAAATCACGGAATGTATTGACATTACAATATTTTTATGGTATTATCAAGTGGAAGGTAGGACTGTAATAATGTTAAAAAGATATCCTATAAGTAAAGGTGATTGAGGATGAAGAAAAAGTATATTGTAAGTATTATTGCAATCGTATCAATGCTGTATAGCTGCATAATCATAATGGCTGCAATCCCCATTGATGTGTATCTGCATCCGATACTCATGTGGGCGTCGTTTCTCTTAGCACCTGTAGCTATTGTTATGACAATAATAGCAGCCTATATGTGGTCTGTAGGAGCTACTGTCAGACGCCTGGGATTAGCAGGGCTTGTAGATATCGTTCTGAGCTTGGCGATTCTTGTTGCTTCGCAGGCTGTAGAAGAACACCTTGTAGGTTATGATAAACCCTGGCATATAAGAGGAAGCATTACGGGTGCGTTTGTGGGATTTTCATTGCTTTTGGCGATTTCCGGCCTTACGCTGTTCGTTGTATTATTGGTTAGAAGAATCAAGGGCAGAAATAAAGCATAATATATGCAGAATAATTATTTATACAACTTGATAAGTTATAAAAAGAGCAATCCCTGACAGATTGCTCTTTTTGATTTATATAGTATCGTTATATTCTCGCAACTCCCGTGTCTCTTGCTGCCTGTGCAACTGCCTTTGCAACTGCAGCCGCAACATCTCTGTCAAGAGCCGACGGAATGATGTAGTCAGCAGAAAGCTTGTCATCAGTAACAAACTCCGCAATTGCCTTTGCAGCCGCAACCTTCATCTCGTCGTTGATGTCAGAAGCCCTCACGTCAAGCGCACCTCTGAATATTCCCGGGAACGCAAGTACGTTGTTAATCTGGTTAGGGAAGTCGCTTCTTCCTGTTCCGACAACAGCCGCACCGGCCTCTTTAGCAAGGTCAGGCATAATTTCAGGAGTAGGATTTGCCATAGGGAAGAGAATTGGATTAGGTGCCATAGAACGTACCATGTCCTGTGTAACACAGCCCGGAGCA
>JAFQLH010000018.1 GCA_017396665.1 Oscillospiraceae bacterium
CATACATCAAGGAAACAGGCGACTGGGCTATCCTCGATGAGATGGTTCCGTTTGACAACGATATGGCTAAGGCTAAGCCAATGCTCGAGCACCTCAAGGTTTCATTCTACAAGATTGTTAATAACCTCGGCCCACACGGTCTCCCACTCGCAATGAGAGCTGACTGGAACGACTGCATCAACCTCTCCTGCTACTCTGATACTCCGGGCGAAAGCTTCCAGACATACACCAACCCTAAGTTCGCTGCAGAAGGCGGTTACTCAAAGGTTGCTGAATCTGTAATGGTTGCTACACTCTTCACCTACACAGGTCCTAACTACGTAGCTATCCTCAAGCATCTTGGCAAGGATGACGAGGCTGAAGCTGCTCAGGCTGAAATCGACAAGATGAAGAAGAATGTTATGGACCACGCATTTGACGGTCAGTGGTTCCTCAGAGCTTATGACGCAAACGGCGAAAAGATGGGTTCAAACGAGTGCGAAGAAGGTAAGATATTCATCGAGCCACAGGGCTTTGCTGTTATGTCCGAAATCGGCAAGGAAAGCGGCGCTGACATCAAGACTCTTAACTCAATCGACAAGTACCTCAACACAGACTTCGGTCTTGTTCTTAACAACCCTGCATTCACAAAGTACTACATCCAGTACGGTGAAATTTCTACATATCCGGGCGGATACAAGGAAAACGCAGGTATCTTCACACATAACAATGCTTGGATAATCTGTGCTGAAGCTTACGCAGGCCGTGGCGACAAGGCATTCGAGTACTACTCAAAGATTGCTCCTGCATTCACAGAAGAAACCTCCGACATTCACAAGACCGAGCCTTACGTATACGGTCAGATGATTGGCGGTAAGGACGCAGGCTCCGATATCGGCAAGCCGGGCAACCACTTCGGTCAGGGCAAGAACTCCTGGCTCACAGGTACTGCTGCTTGGAACTTTGTTGCTATCTCACAGTACATTCTCGGTATTGCGCCTGACTTCGACGGTCTTAAGATTGACCCATCTATCCCTGCTGAATGGGACGGATTTGCTCTCACAAGAAAGTACAGAGATAACACCTACAACATCACAGTCAAGAACCCTGAACACATTTCAAAGGGTATCAAGTCTGTTATCGTTGACGGCGTAAAGGTTAACGGAAACGTTCTCCCTGTATTTGAGGCTGGTTCAACTCACGAGGTTGAAGTCCTCATGGGCGATATCAACGCATAATCAAAGCTATAATGGTGCTTTCCTTGGCGGAAGCACCATTTGTGTTTCGGAGGTATTGATATGGAAATACGACTTATGGATATAAGCGACTATGAAGCTGTCTATTCTCTCTGGCTTTCCTGCAAGGGTATGGGCCTCAACGACATCGACGACAGCAGGGAGGGTATTGAAAAATACCTAAGGCGCAACCCGTCTACCTGCTTTGTCGCAACCGACTGCGGTCAGGTTGTCGGAGTAATACTTTCAGGCAACGACGGTCGCCGTGGCTTTATACACCACACCGCTGTAAGCCCTGCCCGCCGCTGTGAGGGTATAGGAAGGGCTCTTGTTGACACGGCACTTAACGCTCTTAAGGCTGAAGGGATAAGCAAAACCGCCCTCGTTGTCTTTGAGAGAAACAAGGACGGAAACGCATTCTGGGAAAAGTGCGGATTTGAAAGCCGAAGCGACCTTGTGTACAGAAACAAGGCACTCAGGGAGCTTAAAAGGCTTGACACATAAGGCATAAAGCTAAGCACCACGCCTGCCGTTTGGGTAAGCGTGGTGCTTTTATTATACTATGTTACTGCTCGCACTTGAGGGTGCACACAACTATGTCGAATGGGTTGAAAAGTCTGAGTGTATAACCGCTGTTTCCTGCACCTGCACTAAGCAGCATTGTGACAGGCTCGTCCTCGTACTCGCCCGAAACATACTCGGGGAAGATGCTCTGCCCCGGGGCGTATGCGCCGTTGCCGAACGGGAGTCCTATAAGTCCGCCGTGTGCGTGTCCTGAGAACATAAGGCACTCGCTGAGCCCTATTTTTTCGCACTCGCCTGAGATTATCTCCAAATCCTCGGGGTAGTGGTGGAGCCATATAACGAAGTCCTCGTCTGTTTCTGCGATTGCCTTTACAGTCTCGTCAAAGCCGCCGCCCTGTACCGAGGTTGTTCCTGCAATCGTGATAGTCTGTCCGTTTCTCTCAAGCTGTGTAACGCTGTCGTCAAGGACTGTAATCCCGTTTTTTGCACAGCAGTCCTTCATAAGCTGTAAATCAGCTTTTGAGAGCTTCACGTCGTGGTTGCCCCACACGAGATAGCAGGGCGCAAGCTCTGAAACTCTTTCGAGGAAGTAGTTAGCCCTCGAAACATCGGTACGCACCGAGTCTGCGATATCCCCCGTGATGAAGATGTAGTCGGGGTTTTGCTCCTCAACCTTTTCAAGGAGTCTTTCACAATAGCTCTCCCCTGCGTTGTGGAAGTCTGAAATCTGAACTATCGTTACTCCGTCAAACTCGCTCGGCAGAAGCTCGCTCTCAAAGGTGTATTCCTCAGCCGTAGTGAAGCTGTTTGACCTTATAAGCTCTATTGCAAGCAGCACAACCGCCACGCACACAGCAGCGAGTATTATCTTTTTCTTTTTGGAAAGCGCCTTAAAGCTTTTCATACAAAACTACTCCTCGGAAATGTTCTCGTCAGATGTGTACTCCAGTATGTCACCCGGCTGGCAGTCGAGTGTTCGGCATATTGCTTCAAGTGTTGAAAATCTGATTGCACTGACCTTGCCCGTCTTGAGCTTCGAGAGGTTTACGTTTGAAACGCCTACCCTCTCGGAAAGCTCGTTGAGGCTCATTTTTCTGTCAGCCATTACTCTGTCAAGTCTTAAAATAATCGCCATATTGCCACCCCGGATTAAAGTGTTTCGTCTGATTCACGCTGGAGCTGTGCGCCGTAGTTGAAGATGTAGATTACGAGGAACACAACTGCTACGAGCATAATTGTCATAAGGTTGATAGAGCCGAGCAGACCTTCGCCAAGCAGAGTGATTGCAAACCAAGGGATAAGAGAGTAAGCAAAATGCTTCATTCTCTTTGTAACATTCTCCTCAAATGGTGATTCGCACTTTTCAAATGCCCTCGCAAGCTTTCTTGCAAACACGAGAGTAATGAAGATAGCAAGTCCCATTATAACAAGTGCCGAGCATGCGATGCAGATTATTCCGCCAAGTCCGATTACTCCGTCAAGCTCGTCGTAAAGCTCCTGCAGATTGAAGCTCGTATTTGCGTTTACTGTAACCTTGCCGTCTTCTTCGGTAGCGTTTGCTGTGTCAAATTCAAGTCCTGCAACGTTTACGTCAAAGTCCTCGAGGTCGTCGGCTTCAATTATGCTCAATGGAAAGTCGCTTGTGTCAACTGTTACAGTTGCGTCTGCGTTGAAGTTTAACGATACTGCTTCGTCCTCTACAAAAAGTCCTGCCACTGCAAGTACTGCGAAAACAGCCATCATAACTATCATAAGTGCCTGCACAACAGTAATAACTATCTGGCTGATTTTTCCTATAAGATTGATTTTCTTTATTGCGTCGTTTTTCATGATGAATTACCCTTTCGTCTAAAAAATTTGTTTTGTTTCAGCTGATGTACTCAGTATACACCATGCATATTCGTTTGTCAACTAATTTTTATCGTTTATCATTAAATTTGTAGCTTCTGTACATACCAAGAGGTCGATTTTGTATGTTTCGCTGTGCAATCTATACGATAAAAATTTATCGACTAACGATAAAGCCACCCGTATATACTTCTATATGTATCTATCGGGGGAAACCTTTCTGAAGAAAGTTTATCCCCCGGACCCCCTTACAAAGACTTTCAATATGATTTCAGCCCCATAGGGTGTACATCAAAGAGCAGAGAATTATAAATCAGTTCTCTTTCTGGTGCATACCCTATGGGGCTGAAATTGTACTAAAAGTTTTAGGAAAGGAGTTTGAGGAACAACCCTTTTTCAAAAGGGTTTTCCTCAATATACATATAAAACTATATATGAGTGGGTTATTTGATTGTCCAATCGATAGGCACTACATCATTTTCGGACAAGAAAGTATTGACCTTTGAGAAATGTCTGCAGCCGAAGAACCCATTATATGCAGAGAGCGGACTTGGGTGGGCAGCTGTAAACACGGCGTGCTGTGGTGAAGTCACGAGCTGAGCTTTTGTTTTAGCGTTACCGCCCCAGAGAATAAAAGCGATTGGTTCTTTTCTGAGGTTAAGCTGTCTGATGACCTCGTCTGTGAACTGCTCCCAGCCTTTACCCTTGTGGCTGTTCGCCTGACCTTCTCTTACGGTGAGCACAGTATTGAGGAGCAAGACGCCCTGCTTTGCCCACGAGGTAAGCTCGCCGTGTGGTGCAGGCTCGATACCGAGGTCGTCATAGAGCTCCTTGTACATATTGCGAAGCGAGGGTGGAATCTTGCAGCCCTTCTGCACAGAGAAGCACAGACCGTGCGCCTGTCCAATCTCGTGGTAAGGGTCCTGTCCTATGATAACCGCCTTGACCGACTCAAACGGTGTTGTTTTAAGAGCCGCAAAGACATTCTGCTTTTCGGGGAACACTCTCACGCTGTCATATTCCTTCTTAAGAAAGCTGCAAAGCTCCTTGAAGTACGGCTTTTCAAATTCAGCCGACAGGACCTTGTCCCAGCCTGAGCCTAGTGTAAACATAATTATGCAGCTATTACGCCGGCAATAACTGAGCCGACAACGCCGAGCACCATACCCGCTACGATTATCCATGCAACTATACGCTTTTTCAAATCCTTCTTTTTCATATTCTTTTCCTCCGTATTGAGATGCTTTAAACATTATATCACAAAAAGAGTGTTGTTTCAAGAAGAATTTTATCCTCTTGCAAAGAAAGAGCGGATATTGTATAATAGTAGCGATGTATTCTGTTTTCACAAGGAGGACAACATATGACTTCATACAACAAGCTTGTAAGGATAAGCCTCAGCGTCCGTCATTTCGGCAAGGACAAGGAGGCGGCCGCAGCTACCATAGAAAACATCATACGAACCTGCAAGGGCGTTTTCCCCGACGGGATAAAGGTTCTCGAATCGGGAGTGTCGGGCTGTGAGCTTCTGCTTTCAAGCGGTGCTTTTGACAACGACTACACAGAAAAGATTATTCTCGGAATTGCCAAGGACATACTCGGCGACGTTGAGGTATCAAAGGTTGTGAAGGTTTCTGTTTCTGACCTTGTTATCGACAAGAAGGAAAAGGGTGCTTCACCTGAGGCACTTATGGAAATCGAAAGACTTGTGGGCTGTGAGGAATTCAAGGAGCTTGCGAGGGAAATAACCTCGATTGCACCTCAGATTATAAAAAGCTCAACCCAGAAGGTTTTTGCAAACCAGAGCTACCTGTTTTCAATAAACAGCGGTTGCGGACTTTCTACACACATTTCGCTTTTTGCTGAGCTTATCAACGAGCTTTCTGTTTTCAGCTTCAGCGACGAGCCGTACATTGTTGAGGAAACCCTCAGACAGCGTGGCGTTGCAGAGGCACCTGACGCGTACCTAGGAAAGCTTGCCGCACTCAAAAAGGAAAGACACCGCCGTGGCGGACAGCTCTACTGCATTGACATAAGCGAGTGGATTGGCAGGACAGACGACAAGGACTTCCGTGAGATGCTGTCGCTTGTTGCCGAAAACAACGAAAACAACATATTCATTTTCCGCATTCCGTTCATTGAGGGAAATGTTTTGAGAGAGGTGCAGGACAGCCTCAGCGATATGCTGTTTATAAGAGAGGTTTCCTTCACGCCTTACGATATGCCACAGCTTGAGGAGTGTGCTGAAAGAAGCTTCTCCCAGCTCGGCTATACTATGGACAATGATGCGTGGGAAATCTTCGAGACAAGAATCGCAGAGGAAAAGAGCGACGGAAGATTCTACGGCATAAACACAGTAAACAAGGTAGTTAACGAAATTATCTACCACAAGCTTGTTTCAAACGCAAAGCAGGGCAGCGAGGACACTTCTATCTGCAAGCAGGACATTATCTCTCTTGCGGCAACCTACGGTCATCGTGACAAGACCGCTTCTCAGCTTCTTTCAGAGCTTGTCGGCATGGACGACATCAAGGAAAAGGTCCAGGAGATTGTAAATCAGATAAAGGTTTCTCTGCAAAACGACATCGACTCGCCTTGCCTGCATATGCAGTTTATCGGAAATCCGGGAACGGGCAAGACTACCGTTGCACGAATTGTCGGAAAGCTCCTCAAGGAAAACGGCGTTTTGCGTAACGGAGATTTCTTCGAGTACAGCGGACGTGACTTCTGCGGTAAGTTTATAGGCGAAACCGCCCCGAAGACCGCAAGTATGTGCCGTGACGCATACGGCTCGGTCCTGTTTATCGACGAGGCGTATTCCCTCTACCGTGGCGACAGCGATTCGAGAGACTTCGGCAGAGAGGCGCTCGACACTCTTATCGCTCAGATGGAAAACCACCGCACAGAATTCGTTGTGATTATGGCGGGCTACGCCGACGAGATGGAAACGCTCATGAGCGGAAACATCGGTCTTAAAAGCCGTATGCCTTACACGATATCCTTCTCAAATTACACTTCCTCTGAGCTTTTTGAGATTTTTAAAAAGCTTCTGACCGAAACCTTCAAGTACGACGACAAGGTTCTCAATGAGGCAAAATGCTACTTCGAGTCAATCCCCGAAAGCGTCCGTGCGTCAAAAGAGTTCTCTAACGCTCGCTTCGTCAGAAACCTCTTCGAGAGAACCTGGAGTAAGGCGGCTATGCGCTCTAAACTCCTCGGAGAAAGTGAATTCATAGTGACCGCCGAGGACTTTAAGCTCGCTACTACCGAACGTGAGTTTTCTTCCGCTGTCGCTAAGAAAACACGCTCCCTCGGCTTCAGATAAATATTATACCCACCACAAATTAAGGGTAGCATCCGTATAGGAATTTATGTGTTTCTTGAGGAAAACCCTTTTGAAAAAGGGTTATTCCTCAAACTCCTTTCCTAAAACTTTTGACTTTAATTTCAGCCCCATAGGGTATGCACCGCAAGAGAACTGATTTAAAATTCTCTGTCTTGTGATGTACACCCTATGGGGCTGAAATCATATTAAAAGTCTTTGTAAGGGGGCTTGGGGGACAAACTTTCTTCAGAAAGGTTTCCCCCAAAAAATACACATGATTTTCTGTATGAACGCTACCCTTGATTTTGTAGTGGGTTATATTTTTGAGGTTATGACAGACACGAGGTAGAACGGGAGCTCATAGTTATCCTTACTGTCTATAATCTCGACGGTGAGGGTATGAGGCTTATTTTCGTCTGAGATGAGTATATCTGTAAGGCAGATAAGGTCGCCCCAGGTTTCCCCGAAGTTTCCGTCGAGTATTACAGCGTTGTCCTCGTCGCCGTCGAGCACCGCTTTAGCGATGCAGGCAGGCTTTTTGACAGTCTTTCTGTACTGGAGTGATACCACCGCACAATCGCCCAGCTCAAACTCAAGCTTTGAGCCTACGCCTCTGCCCTCCCAGCCGTTTGAGAACACCTCAGTAATATTATTCTGTATTCTCTCATCGGCGGCAAAGCCGACCGCCTTCGGTGTGCAGTTTTTATTCTGCAGTCTCATGCTGTTTTGAAATCTGAGCTTTGTGAGGCTGCCTCTCTCCTCGTCTTTAACCGCATACAGCGGAGTCATAGACATATCCTCAAGGCAGGAGCAGATTATAGTTGCAACGAGAGCGTGACCGCTGTCGCTTGGGTGCAGCATATCTCCTGTGAGGTCGCTTGCGTTGATTTCGCCGTCCTGAATCTTAGGGTAGATAAAATCCCTTATGCTTATCGCAGGGAGCGAATAGTAGCTTGCAACCGTGTTATGTATTCTCTGGGCGTTGTGGCCGTCATCGTAAAACAGGTTGTTCACAACAACCACCGCAGGCTTCTTCTCGCTGTCGAGGATTGTTCTCACAAGGCTCTCATAGCTTTCCATAAACAAGTCGTTGTCCTCGTCGTTCACGCTGAACTCGACGATAACAAAATCCGGCTTGTGACAAAGCAGGTCACTGTGCACTCTTGCACAGGCAAACTGAGAGGTAGTTGCGCCGATACCCGCATTAACGTATCTGCAGTTTTCGCCGAAGCGTTCTACCCACCACTTCCACACTCTGTACGCATAGCAGTTTTCATGACGGCTCGCACCGCTTCCCATTGTGATTGAGCCACCGATAAAGCCGATTACGACCTCCTCGCCTCTTTCAGCCTTCTCGACAACCTTCAGAAGTCTTTCCCTGTCGCCCATGCTGACAAGTGCCCTGTCATACAAATTGATGTAGTCTACCATAATCCCTGCCCGAAGTATTATCGGGCTTTGCACCTCTTTTTCCTTAAAATCAATACTGCCCGCCCGATTTTTCAGGCAGGCAGTTTTTATTTAGCCTATTATTACCGTTCTTCCTTCATATCAATGTATCTCTTCATAATCTCAACAGCACCGTCAATGCCTGTCTTTGAGGAATTGATACAAAGGTCGTAGTTCTTAGCCTCGCCCCACTTTAAGTCTGTGTAGTAGTTAAAGTAGCTTGCACGACGCTTGTCGGTCTTTCTGATAAAGTCCTCGACCTTGTTCTTTTCGATATCGTATCTTTCAAGGATACGCTTTTTCTTCTCAATGATATTTCCTGTCACAAAGAAGTTAACTACATTCGGATTATCTCTCAGAACATAGTCAGCGCATCTTCCGACGATAACACAAGGCTCCTGTGCAAGTGTCTTGATAGCTTCAAACTGAGCTAAGAATATCTTGTGGTTAAGCGGCATCTCGCCCGATGTAAGTCTTCCGTCAGAGCTTGGCGTGTAGGTTCCCATAACAAGCGAATACAAAAGACTTCCCGAATAGGATTCATCGTGCTTCACAAAGAGGTCCTCGCATATTCCGCTTCGCTTTGCAGCAACGCCGAGAAGCTCCTTATCATAAAACGGTATGCCAAGCTTCTGTGCGAGCGCCTTACCGATTGCGTGTCCTCCGCTTCCGAATTCACGGCTGATTGTAATAACAGTTTTCATATACGATACCTCCGATTCCGCTGGAATTATTCTTAATCTTATTATATCACATTTTTCTCTTCAAGTACACAATTTATTAGCTTTTGATATAACAAATTTCTCCACTCGTTTTTGTGCATTGTTCACAGAGATGTCAACAAACCCTCCCCTTGTGCATATAATATTACAGGTCTGCGTGCGCACAGAAAACGCCCTTGTCGGTTATATCTATATAGCCGTAGGAAGGCTTTTTGAAATCTCTCGGAGCTGCGGCACTTCCCGGATTCATAATATATACACCCTCGTCATATTCAAGGTGTCTGCAGTGGGTGTGTCCGAACAGCATAACGCTGATTTCGTTTTGCTTTGCCAGATAAAAAAGCCTGTCGGTAGAATACTTTACGCCGTGGTTGTGTCCATGGGTGAACATAATTCTCACCCCATCGACAGACAGAAGGTCGATGTCGGGAGCAGAGGAAGCAAAGTCGCAGTTGCCCCTGACATTATAAATACGCTTGTCGGGATACCTCTCACGCATACGGTCAAGCTCACGCTCTCCGTCGCCTAAAAAGATATACGCATAGGCTTCCTTTTCCAGTATATCTATCATTGCTCTTTCTCTGCCGTGGGTGTCAGAGAAGACTATTATTCTTTTTCCGTGAGCCATACAAAATGCCCCTTTCTTTTCTATGAATAGATTTTAACACATATTATCGTCAATTTCAATACAAGCTTTTACAAGGAGGAACTAAACTATGTCATTACCACTCAGCGAAAAGGCAAAACAGCAGATGCTCAGAAACGTATCGCAGAAAACAGGTATGTCACCGCAGGAGCTTGAGGAGGCGCTCAGAAGCGGAAAGCTCGACTCATTCACAAAGGGTATGAGCCAAAGCGACACAGAAAAGCTTCTTAATGCCCTTTCAAATCCGTCGCTTGCACAGAAAATACTTTCGACACCGCAGGCACAGGAAATCATAAGAAAGCTAAAGTCGTAGTGCTTTTAAATCAAAGACAAGACGGAGGTGAACAGCTTGGATGACCTTATGCAAAAGCTTCAGGGAATACTGAACGACAAGGAGAGTATGCAGCAGCTAAGCCAGCTCGCCTCTATGTTCTCGCAGGGTGCAGGAGGACAGGAGGAAAGCCCTGTGCCCGATTTTTCAGCATTCGGGCAAGGGCAAAAGCCCGCTTCTCCCCCGCCGCCTTCAAACGACACAGGGCTTGACATATCAAAGCTTATGACACTTCAGAAGGTGTTTTCGCAGGCTTCAAAGCCCGACAAGAACAGGGATTTCCTGCTTGCACTTAAGCCGCTTCTCAAGGAAGAAACGCAGGCGAAGGTCGACAAGCTGATTGCGGTTTTCAAGATTTTGAATCTTCTTCCGATACTTAAAGAAATGAATCTGACGGGAGGCGACCTGCTTGGCATCATATAACGACGGCGACAGCTTTGACAGAATGCAGAGAGAGGCGGTAGAGCGTGTCAGGGAAATGCAAAGACGGGCACAGGGGCTTGCAGACAATCACCGCCCCGAACCTCACGGGCAGGCTGAGCCAGAGCCTTCTCCGCCTCACTCCCCCGATGAACCAAAGGACAAGGGCGGTCTTCTCTCGTCGCTTCTTTCAGACATAAAAATCGACGAGGAAAAGGCTCTTATCGGACTTCTGATATATGTGCTTTACAAAAACGGCTGTGACACAAAGCTGATGCTTGCGCTTGGGTATCTGCTGCTTTAAAAAAGTTTTCCGTATCCTTTGAAAAAAGTCTTTTAATCCGACTGAAACTGTGCTATAATTAATTAAATAGTACCCTGTTATAATAACGTACGAAAGGTCGGATTTTATGAACAATGTAGTAAAGGTAAGAATTTTCGGTAAGGACTACATCCTCAACACCGAAGAAACAGAAACCTATGCACTCAAGCTTGCGGCTTTGCTCAACCAGAAGCTCGAAAAGACTGTAAAGGGAGCTTCAAATATGTCAAAGCTCGACGCTGCGGCACTCGTTGCACTCGACAGCGTTGACGAGGCGTACAAGTCAAGTGCAAACCTTGAAAACATCCGCACTCAGATAAAGAAATATGCCGACGAGGCTGCGAAGTCAAAGGAAGCTGTCGCAGAGCTCCAGATTGAAAACAAGGAGCTTCGTGAAAAGATTGCACAGCTCGAAAAGGAAATTGCGGTGAGAAAGGCCCTCACCCCTAAGAAAGTCAAGTAATGGCTGAGATATTATCACCCTGCGGAAGTATACAGGCTGTCGAGGCGGCACTCGGTTGTGGCTGTGACGCAATATATGTCGGCTCTGAGGTTTTCTCCGCAAGACAGAACGCTAAGAACTTCAGCTACGATGAGCTCAGGCAGACTGTTGAGGAATGTCACAAAAACGGCGTAAAGGTCTACCAGGCTATCAACACGCTGTTTTTTGACAGCCAGCTGGACGACGTTGTAAACGAGCTTAAAAACGCCTGCGAGCTTGGCGTTGACGCTATTATCACGCAGGATTTAGGAATATGCTATCTTGTCAGAAGACTCTGCCCGACTCTGCCGATACACGCTTCTACACAGATGAGCCTGCACACTAAAAACGGCGTACTTCTCGCCCGTGAGCTTGGCTTTGTGAGAGCAGTTGTATCAAGGGAGCTGTCACTTGAAGCACTTAAAACGCTTTGTGAAACTGACGTTGAGATAGAGGCTTTTGTACACGGGGCACTTTGTATGTCGGTGTCGGGACAATGCTATATGTCAGCACTCATCGGCTCAAGAAGTGCAAACAGGGGCCTTTGCGCACAGGCGTGCAGACTGCCCTTCTCTGCCTGCGGTAACGGAAGCTGTGACCTTTCACTCAAGGATATGTCGCATATCAAAAGCGTGAAGGAGCTTGAGAAAATCGGTGTTGCGTCACTTAAAATAGAAGGCAGAATGAAAAGACCCGAATATGTTGCGGCGGCTACAAATGCCTGCAGACTCTCGCTTGACGGCAAGGAGTATGACGACGGACTTCTGCGTGCGGTGTTCTCAAGAAGCGGATTTACAGACGGCTACCTCACAGGCAGGCTGGGAAGAGATATGTTCGGCACGAGAGAAAAGGAAGACGTCACCTCGGCAAAGGACGCTTTCCCGAAACTCCACGAGCTTTACAGAAAGCCGTACAAAAGATTCTCTCTTCGGTTTGACGCAGTTATAAAAGAAAACGAGCCCGTTTTACTCACAGCGACAAGCAGTGACGGAGTATCCGCTGCTGTGTACGGTGACAAGCCGGAAAAGGCTATAAACAGACCTCTCACGAGGGAGCTTTTAGAGAAGCAGCTTTCACGTCTTGGCTCAACAATATACACTCTCGACAGCGCCACCTGTCAGATAGATGACGGAATTACCGTGTCGCCTTCTGCACTCAATGAGCTTCGCAGAAGGGTGTGCGAGGAGCTTGACAGCATAAGGACAAGCTCAAAGGTGAAAGCGGCTTTCACACCTTGTCAGATAGAAAAGCCACAGCGTTTTTGGGCTCCGCACCAGAGCATCAGACTCGATTTGTCGTATGCGTGGCAGCTTGAGGGAGTGGATTTTGACGGCGTCGAGCTTGTTTCTCTGCCGATAGCAGAATTCAAAAAGCTTGACAGAATCTCCGACAAGCTTTCTGCATATATGCCTCGCTTTGACTTTGACGAGGAAAAGACCGCACAGCTTTTGTCTGAGCTTTGTGACAAGGGGCTTCGGCACATTACTGCGACAAACCTCTCACATATATACACGGCAAGAGGCAAAGACCTTACAATTCACGGAGATTTCGGCCTTAATGTTACAAACTCATATTCAGCACAGCTTCTTTCAGAGCTCGGTGTAAGCGATGTAGTCGGCTCGTTTGAGCTCACTGCAAAGCAGCTTTGTGCAATCTCCTCGCCTGCTGCGATGGGTGCGATTGTATACGGAAGGCTTCCTTCGATGCTTACCGTAAACTGCCCTGTAAAGCAGGCTGTCGGCTGTAAAAACTGCACAGGCAGGCTTGAGGACAGGACAGGCAGAAGCTTTGAGATAAACTGCTGTGACGGATATGTTGAGGTACTCAACAGCGAGCCTCTCTACCTTGCGGACAAGCTTTCAGACTTTAGTGCTCTTTCGTTTGTGACGATGAAATTTCACAAGGAAAAGCCGGAGGAAATCTCGCAGATTATAAAAGACTATAAGCTTAAAGCTGAGCCTTGCGGTAAAATCACAAGGGGCTTATACTACAGAGGAATTATATAAACGGAGCTGATTTAATTGACACTTAGAATAAAAAAGCTTAATGAAAATGCAATTATCCCGAAGAGAGCGACAAGCGGCAGTGCGGGCTACGACCTTTCAGCCTGCCTTTCAGAGCCTGTAACGGTTCTTCCGGGAGAAATAAAGAAGATACCGACAGGCATAAGCTGTGAGCTTGTAAGCGACACTGATGCTGTTATTCTTATCTACGCAAGAAGCTCTCTTGCAACAAAGCACGGTATCACTCTTGCTAACTGCGTGGGCGTTGTTGACAGCGACTACCGTGGAGAAATTCTCGTTGCGGTGATAAACCAGTCGGACAAGCCTTACACAATAGAGCATGGCGAGAGAATTGCACAGCTTGTTATAACACCTGTGCTTCTTCCAACGGTAGAAGAGGCAGAGGAGCTTTCTGACACCACCCGTGGTGCAGGCGGCTTTGGCTCGACAGGAAAAGCGTAAGGAGTTGTAGTTATGTCTGATGTAAGAGAAATAGATGTTTCGCTTGTAAAGGAGCTCGTTTCAAGGCTTTGCATAGAGGCAAACCTCTATCTCCCCAAGGACCTTGAGGAGTGCATAGGCTGTGCAAGAAAAGCCGAGCAGTCACCTGTCGGCAGGGGCGTTTTCGATGACCTTATCGACAACATCGAGGCGGCAAAGCAGGAGAAAATCGCTATCTGTCAGGACTGCGGTATGGCGGTTATCTTCATTGATATAGGACAGGATGTTCACTTTGTCGGCGGAAGCCTCACTGACGCTATAAATAAAGGTGTTGCTGACGGATATACAAAGGGGAAGCTCCGCTGTTCGATTGTGTCTGACCCGCTTGAAAGAGTAAACACAGGAAACAACACGCCTGCTGTAGTGCACACAAGAATTGTTGAAGGCGACAAGGTAAGCATAACCGTTGCACCAAAGGGCTTCGGAAGTGAAAATATGTCCGCACTGAAAATGTTCACCCCGTCTGCGACAACTGATGATATCGTGGATTTCGTGGTGGAGTCAGTTGCGAAGGCAGGCTCAAATCCTTGCCCGCCGATAGTTGTCGGAGTAGGTATCGGCGGTGACTTTGAAAAGTGTGCGTATCTTGCCAAAAAGGCACTTTGCAGAAGCGTGTCGGTCAGAAACCCAAAGGAGCTTTATGCAAGGCTTGAGGAACAGATGCTTCAGAAAATCAATCTCCTCGGAATAGGCCCTCAGGGCTTTGGCGGAACTGTAACGGCACTTTGCGTAAACATTGAGCAGGCTCCTACACACATTGCAGGACTGCCTGTTTCTGTGAATGTCGGCTGTCATGTTACCCGTCACGCTCACGGTGAGCTATAAACCGCCTTGTTTCTTCCTTGATAACAGGCGCAAGAATAATCAAAGCTGTAAGGTTTGGCAAAGCCATAAGCCCGTTTAAGATGTCTGAAACGAGCAGGGCGGTGTCAAGCCTTATTACGCATCCGAAATAAACTGCATAGCAAAACAGAAGCGAAAATACTGTACCGCTGTGTCTGCCCTTTGAGATGTAGCAGAAGGCACTTTTTCCAATCGCCGAAAATCCGCATATGCTTGCAAAGGCAAAGAGTATTGAAGCCAGGGAGCAGACTGTCTCTCCGCCCTTTCCCATCGACATTGAGAACGACTGCCAGACTGTATCAGCACCCGTTGAAAGCACGGCAAGTGCGGTCAGAGTTCCTATCACAAAGGTGTCTGTGAACACCTCAAGCATACACCACATTCCCTGCCTTGCAGGACTCTGAACAGAGCTTTTTGCGTGAACACAGCCGGTCGTTCCAAGGCCTGCTTCTGTTGAGAAAATCCCTCTGCGAAAGCCTGTCATCATACAGCCGAGCAGACCGCCCGACACAGCCCTTGGGCTTACAGCACCGCTGACAATTGAGCTAAGAGCAGGCAGAAGGTTTGCCCTTGACACCCACAGGCACACCAGACATCCGCCTATATAAAGAGCCGACATTATCGGCACAAGCCGAAGCGACAGCGAGGCGAGAGACTTTATTCCGCCCATAGAAACAACAAGCACAAGCGAGCCTGCGATTATTCCGCAGGCCGTTTTTGATATGCCGAAGGTGTCCTCACAGGCGAGTGCCATAGCACTTCCCTGCGCTATGTTGCCCATACCGAGAGAAGCTCCGACCAGCAGAACGGCATACAGCACACCTGCCCTTTTTGATTTAAGAGCCTTTTCTATGTAGTGCATGGCAGAGCCGTCATAACCGCCCTTGTCCTTTTTGCGAAAACGTACAGACAGCACTCCCTCTGCATACGAGAGCATCATTCCAACAATTCCTGCTACCCACATCCAGAAGACTGCTCCTGCTCCGCCGAGCGTTATCGCCGCCGCTACTCCTGTTATGCTGCCTGTTCCTATCGTTGCGGCAAGTGACGAAAAGAAGCTTGCCGGCGCAGAGATAGTGCCGCCGCTTTCCTTGTCCTTCTCCTTTGAAAGAAAGGTGCTTTTTATCACAAGCGGAAATCTGAAAAGCTGAAAAAAGCCGTTTGACGCACTCAGATAAATGCCGACGGCTATTATGAATATTACTGTCGGTGTGCCGAAAACCGCAGTCCTCACCGCATTGAGAAGCTCCATTTTGTTGTTCCCCTCTTTCCCTAAGTCTACAAGGTGAATTTTTCGCCCCGAAATGCTATATCATATATAAAGCGATAGTGTTTTTGCTCGGAGGTGAAATAATGAAGACATACAGACAGAGCAGACGTGGGCTTATCTTTGTTCAGATAGCACTGCTTGCTTCAAGCGTTGCTGTCATAATATTCTCATCTATATACCTTGTCCGTTATCCTATGTTTATGTATCTTGTATCGGGAATATTCTGCTTTGGTGCATTCGCATACGGGAGTATATTCCTGCCCCTTTCGATGTCAAAAACAAGCTACACCATAAGCGAGGAATGTATAACAAAGCTTTGCGGTGTTATCTTCACAAAAAAGGTCTGCCTTTCGCTAAAAAGCGTTCAGTATGTCACAAGGCTTTCGCCACCGCTTTCAAAATACACGGGGCTTTGTTTTATAAAGATTGCCTCGCAGGGGGCGAATATGCGTCTTTTACTTCTTGACGAGGAGGACTCGCTGGAGATATTCTTTCTAATCGGAAAAAGCATACGGGAGGGACATTATGACAAACACCGTTCAGACGCCTGACTCTGCACACGGCACGGCGGGACTTTTCAGGGCAAGACAGCACCCTATCAGGATACTCGGCTACACCACAAGAAGCTTCTGGCTTATCCTCATACCTCTGACAAGAGACCTTGTTGCGTCACGCTATGACATAGCCTCCTGGCTGTACGGCTCGTGGCTCAGCATACTGACGATATCGGTGATATTCCTGTACGCTTTTTTCCGCTGGTATCTTATCACCTACCGCATCGACGATGACTGTATCGTATGCAGAAGCGGAATGTTCGGGCTTTTTGAAACAAAGCTGTATTTTTGCACTGTGACAAGCGTTTCATCGGCTCAGAGTATTATAAACCGTCTTTTCAGGGCAAGCAGAGTCTACCTCTGCTGTTCGGGAAAAGGCTCACGTGCGGCGCTCAGACTCACTATGAAGCGTTCTGACATGGTGCGGCTTTTTTCACTTCTCGGCTTAGACGAAAACAGGCAGGGCGGTCCTCTCTTTTGCTTCAAGCCAAAGCGAAGCCACCTTGTTATATTCTCTCTGCTTTTCTCCTCATCGCTTTCGGGGCTTATTCTTATTGCGACCTTTCTGCTTCAGTCGGGCAAGCTCATAGGTGCAAGGCTTGAGCGTGACATAAAGCTCGGACTCATTGAGCTTAGCGACAACGCTAAGACGCTTGCAGACAACCTTTCTGAGATTTCTGCTACCGCTATGGTCTGCTTTTTCTCTCTCTTTTCAATATCCTTTATCGCAAATCTAATCCGTCACGCAAGCTTTACCGTCACAAGGAAAAACGGCAGGCTTTTCATAACAAGCGGTCTTGTAACAAGACGCTTTCACATACTTAAAAGCCGTGCCATTATATACTCAGATGCACAGCAGAATCTCCTTATGAAGCTTTTCGGGATATGCTCTGTGAGAATTTTCTGTGCAGGCTACGGCATTAAAAACCGTGAGCTCAACGTTTTAGTGCCTATAACAACCCTTGGCAGAGTCAGAAGCTCGCTGAGGCTGCTATTCCCACAGCATCTTTCTGTTTCCCCTTCCGTCAGGGCGGTGCGCAGGAATTTCTTTTCGTATGTATGGCTGCCTCTTTCAGCGGAAACAATAATATTACTGTCCGGGACTTTACTTGTCAGACTTTCGCTTTTTGTTGATGGTGCAGTAAGGCTTTTGGTGATTTTCTCGCAGATTCCTGTCATATGGCTTTTTGCCGCAAAGCTTGTTTCCCTTTTCAAGACCGCCATAGGCTATAAGGACGGAATGCTGCGGCTCGATGTGTGCAGGCTATACAGATTTCACAGGGTGACAATTCATGCTAGCAACATCTCATGCGTCACAATAAAGCAAAGCCCCTTCCAGAGAGGAAAAAACCGCTGCAGTCTCAGGCTTTATGCGAAAGCTCCCTCACGCAGAAGCTTTTTAGTTAAGAACATTCCCCTTGATGAAACACTTCGTCTGCTGTCTGAAGCGGGTGTTTTTTGTCAACAACGATAGTATTTTTTCAAAATCAAGCCCTGTTTTCTGTGCGTTTTGGAGAAACACGAAAAAGCTCTTGACAAATCGGGGTTATTGTTTTATAATATATTAGTCGCTATGAGCTTTGACATATATGGCGGCATAGCTCAGTTGGCTAGAGTACTCGGTTCATACCCGATTGGTCGTGTGTTCGAATCACACTGCCGCTACCATCTGAAAACTCAGCTTTTTAGCGACAGCGTTCATTAGCTGAACGCTCAATACGGCCCGTTGGTCAAGTGGTCAAGACGGCGCCCTTTCACGGCGCAATCATGGGTTCGACTCCCGTACGGGTCACCAAGCCTCTCTTGTTTAAGACAAGAGAGGCTTTTTATTTGCTTGACAAAGGCTTCGGCTTGTGTTATAATACCTCCAAATCATGAACATATAAAGGGAGGTATTTTTGTGACTCGGAAAAGAATACTTAAAGCTATATTGATTATCATCTTACTGTGGCTTGCTGTTTTCGTAGTTGATTTGCTGGCGGTCGCATCCTTTGACCACGAGCCTGTATTCTGCTTTGAGAGCAAAAACGACTCGCACTACGTCGGACTTGGCTATTCCTTCGATTGCTGTACCCACCCTATAAGCGAACAGTTTGAATACAGCCTTTCCATTTTCGGAGCAGAGATAACCTCGACGTTTACAAACCAGCCCTTACAAGCACATTTTTAAAGGAACACTCAGTTTTCGGGTGTTCCTTTTTTATTTACGTCGTAAGTAAGCAAACAAGGGTACCGAGGAAAACCCCGATACCCTTTGTCTTTTATTCGTTAAGGAAAGCCTTCGCTTTCTACTTAAGTCCCATTCTCAGCTTAAAGCTGTCGGCATATTTTCGTGAAACACGCACCTCGCTCTTTGTTACAAGCACAGCAATAAGCGACCTGTCAACATCCTGCCTTACGCCTGAAACCCTGTCAATATTCAAGAGCACAGACTTTGAAACACGCATAAAATTGTACCCGGAAAGCTGCTGCTCCAAATCTGCAAGCGTGTTCTTCACCTCGTAGCTTCCGCTCTTGAGTGCTACATAAACCTTGCGTGCGAGAGCCTCAAAATAGAGAACATTTTCGATATTCACCCTTGACAGAACTCCTTCACGCTTGACATATATCGTATCGGCTGTCTGAGGCTGTCCCGACTGCTCCGTCAAGGTCTGGCTTTCCTTTGTGGCTGTCTCAGCGGCAACCGTCGGGTTCTCTGTCTGCACTGTCACACCTTGCGAAGCTGTCAGTACCCTTTCAAGACTGTCAACTGCGACAGAAATGTCCCTGCAGAATCTTTGCAGAAATCTGTTGTACATCATCGCCTGGTGATATCCCGCTGTAATATAACCGTAGAATTTCTCCCCGAAGGCAACCGGCAGAACGAACAGGTTTCTCACCATATCGTCACTCTGTGCTTCAGGCGGCAATATGTCCGTATAGTCGTATATTATTCTTCCCTTTCCGTAATTGAAATAGCTATGGAACACGCACTCCGCTTTTCTTTCACCTGTAACGAGGGAGAATGTAAACGTTTTCATATACGGCACCAGATAGGTGTGGTTGTCGAGAATAAAAGGCAGGTCGTCATAACCGCCGATGCGCATAAGCTTCTCCACAAACTCGCTGTTCTGATAATACACCTCATAAAGAGTGTATTGCTCGTGCTTTTCAATATCCCGTCTTATCTCGCTGATTGTACCTGTCTTTACACCACAGCCACAGCTATCGCCCGTTATAACTCTTTCATCAGAGTGCAGGGTTTCAACCTCTTCGCCTGAAATCTGCTTATGAAGATAAGACATCGCACGCTCTCCGAGAGATACGGCACTTATGGTTGAGGTAGTTATCGGGAATACACTTCTGAAGCTTTCTGATTCGGCATCCATTCCAACAACTATTATATCATCGGGGACCTTTATTCCGTTTTTGAAAAACTCCGTAACAAGTGCTGCGGCAATTCTGTCGTATATACACACCACCGCCTGTGGCATCTCTATGTTACCGAAGATAATATCCTTAACATATTTCTTTGCGCAGTCTGTCCAGTTACCGCCGTAGAGAAGATTCTTGTTTGACACCCTGAGGCCGTGCCTCTTCATAGAGGAAACAAAGCCCTCTACTCTGGCATTGTTATCACCTGCGACACCGCCCAGACAATGTATATCCCTGCAACAATGCGACTCAATCACGTGGTCTGTGACAGCTTCAAAGCGGTCTGCATCCTTGAAGGAAAAGCTCTTGTCCTTAAGCTCCTTAAAGCAGGTTGCACCGATAACAACATACGGCACTGAGCTTTCCTTTATTCTCTTTTCAACTTCAACAACAAGGTTCTTGTTGTCATAGAAGGACTTTACAGAGAGTACTATACCTTTGAACTTTGAAAAGTCAACAACATCGTATATCCTTCTCTCTATGTCGTTCTTCGTTTTTGAAGCCATAACCATAGAATAGGTAACGGTTGTATATCCTAGCTCATTCGCGAGTCGGATAACGCCCGCAGTATATTCATCATAGTAATCGCCCTTAGAGTATCCCATCACGATACAGATAGAGTTATTAAGCATATTTTCACCCACAAATAACGTCGGCACAGCACAACCGCACCGCACACATCTTCACAAATTGTTAATATTATTATAAAGAATAAATCATCTTATGTCAACGAATTTCCCTGCTTCCCGTTTGCAAATCGGCATATTACACGGAATTATACTATAGAAAATATACATATTGCAATAATAATGTTGACAGAATTTGTGCATATATCGCACAAGCTCTGCAGGTTGTACAGAATGAGTTGCCGCCAGCAAACGTTTTCGAATTTCTCAGCAAACGTTTTCGAATGACGCAGGATGCACATTTGCGTGTCTGAGTTGCATTTTTGCGAAATAAGTTGCCACGTTTTTGGAGCTTGTCCATTCATTTTATTTCCATTTGCAACTTATACGCCAATTCCGGCTTCTTATCCTGCCATAAAACGTGATAACCGAAAATAAGACCTCTCATCGAAAAAATATTGAACAAAACCTTGCGGGGTGATATTATGAAGTCACAGCAAACGGCGGGACCGAAAACGGTTAAGTGGTCACTGCCGAATACAAAATAATTGGAGGGTATTTACCAATGAACAGAATCACAAAGGCTTTAACAGCCACAGCACTCGCAGCAGCAATCGCTGTATCAACACTCGGCGCTTCCGCAGCAACATTCAGAGTTACTGACGCTCAGCTCAATTCAGGCATCACAGGCGTAAAGATTGAGCAGGCTGAACGCTATGAAAATGTCGGAATCGTAACATTCGCACAGGTACAGAAAAAGGTTAATGCTAACGGTAAGTTCGTAGCACCATTAAAGAATATGTCCGGCGGAATGGCTGCAGGCAAGAGACTTCTCTACATCGAGCCATCTTCGACAAATGCTGCTACACTTAAGTCTAATGCTACATGGCTCAAGAACAACATGAACAAGCTTTTTGTTACAAACAACGGTGCTAACGTTACTAACTCCGCCGGTTATCCGCTTCAGCTTCAGTATGATTACTCAAAGAAGATGTTCTGCATAACGGTTGCCTCAAAGAACATGTTCAATAATGCAAGCATCAAGGGCACAACAGCAACTTACAATAAGAGCACCAACTCCTTTAGTGTCAAGACAACAATCGTTCTTCCTGATGCAACAATGACTCCTACAAGCATCAAGATTGGTGGTCAGACTGCAAAGGTTGTAAGCTCAGTGGTTACTTATTCTGATATTGAATATCTCGGAAGCTCTGACCTTGATTACTTAAGCGGCTGGGGAGACGGACAGACCGAAATCACTGTTACAGCTACAGTCAATGCTATAACATGGATGAACAACTCCTGGCGCAAAAAGGGCATGCCTATCACAATCAATGGCATACAGCTCGGCTATGCTAGGGTTTACGCTGACGCTCCTGCTGATTACTTCATAAGAAATTCCGGTCTCAAGGTTCTCGGCGGAAAAAGCAGTTGTTGCGGAGGAGAAATGACGAGCCTTATGGATACCGAGTTCTGCTACATCAAGAAGGAAGGCAATACTCTCAAGCTCTGGAGAAGCAAGGGCGACTGTAGCGACTTAGGTCTCGCTGAGTTCAACAACACACTTCTCTACAACGGCTGGTACGATGGCATTGACTACATCAAGATGTATGATGAAAATAATAGGTGCTGGTACAGCTGGAACGTTTCCGCAAGCATCTACACACCTGAATACATCTATAAGTCCGTACATAATAGTGCACTTAATTACGGTGGCACACACGAACACTAATCGATAAATCAAGTTACACCCCACAAATAAACATCAAACAACAGGCTGTCACGAGGCAGTCTGTTGTTTTTGAGGGCATACCACAGCCTGTATTAACTGTCAGGCACTAAATAACGCTTTAGTTACCCTCTCATATATTTTATAGCAAAACAGTCTCACCGATTCTTGTGAGGCTGTTTTGCTGTCTGAAAAAAAGTCTGCATAATTTTTGCGGGCTTTTTTCATTTTAACATTTCAAAAACATTTCCTAAAACTTTCGCAAACAACCTATGGGTATAATACAGACATAAGATACAGAAAGGAAAGATTTTATGGAACAGAAATTTGAGTACACCTATTCGGCAAAAGAGAAATCAGAGCTTGAGAAAATCAGAAAGAAGTACACACCGAAGACCTCAGAAGAATCAAAGCTTGAGCAGATAAAGAGACTTGACAAGAGCGTTGAGTCCTCGGCAATGACAAAGGCACTGATAGTCGGAATTATCGGCTCGCTTATTTTAGGCGTCGGAATGTGCTGCACTATGGTATGGACAGACTTTTTCGTGCTTGGAATAATCGTTGGCATAATCGGAATACTTGTCTGCACACTTGCTTATCCTGTTTACAAAAGGTCGCTTGACCAAAAGAGGGCGGTTGTCGGTGCACAGATTTTAAAACTGAGTGACGAAATCAGCGGGGAGCTTTAAGATTAACATTACAAAAACATTTTAAAAACATCTCTCAAACAGACGGATGATAATATATAATCACACCAAACAAAATAAAACATTACGGAGGTAAGCTACTATGAGCAACAAGGTAACAGAATTTTTCAAGAACGCATTCGAGGATATGAAGGAAAGCACAAAGGCACAGCACGAGGTTGACAAGGCAAACTTTGCGGCTGCAAAGGCTGAGTCAAAGGCTCAGTGGGAGGAAGCAAAGGCAATGAGCAAGCCTTCAAAACGCAAGGAAATGATGCAGGCAAAGCGTGACGAGCAAATTGCTAAGGCTAACGAGCGTATTGAAGAAGCTAACAAGAGAATAGACGCTACAAAGTAAAAAAGCTGTCAGGCAGTTCCGATAAAAAGGAACTGCCTTGTTTTTGCGATGAAAATCACAATATGCTATTGCGTTTCTTTTTCGATGTGTTATAATTGAATAAACGGCATATACTAAATGCCAAAGTAAAGAAAAGAGGTATAAGAAAATGGCTGTAATTCAAGTAACAAAGGACAATATCGACTCAGAGGTTTTTAGCTACAAGGGAAATGTTCTCATAGACTTCTACGCAGACTGGTGCGGACCTTGCAGGATGCTCTCGCCTGTTGTTGAGGAAATCTCAAACGACTTCCCTCAGTACAGAGTGTGCAAGGTTAACATAGATGAACAGCCTGAGCTTGCACAGAGATTCGGCGTCACAAGCGTTCCGACGCTTTTCGTTGTAAAGCAGGGCATGGTTGTCAATCAGTCTGTCGGCGTTGTACCAAAGCGTAATATAATTCTTATGCTCAGATAAATTTTTCAAAAAAATTTTTAAAAGGGCTTGCCAAATGTATACCGATATGGTATACTAATATCAGAAACAAAAATATCAAAGGAGAATCTGCTATGAATGTGACAAAGGATATTTTCTACGTAGGAGTAAATGACCACAACATTGACCTGTTTGAAGGACAGTATGTTGTACCTAACGGTATGGCTTACAACTCATACGTAATCGTTGATGAGAAAATTGCTGTAATGGACACAGTTGACGCAAGCTTCACACATCAGTGGCTTGACAACATCGAGAACGTGCTTGGCGGAAGAAAACCCGACTACCTTGTTGTTCAGCATATGGAGCCTGACCATTCGGCAAACATTTTAAACTTTATGAAGGCTTATCCTGATGCGGTTGTTGTATCATCGGCAAAGGCTTTTGTGATGATGAAGAACTTCTTCGGAAATGACTTTTCCGACAACCGCATAGTCATCGGAGAGGGCGACACCCTTTCACTCGGAAGACACACCCTCACCTTCGTGACTGCGCCTATGGTTCACTGGCCTGAGGTTATTGTTACCTATGATAGTCTTGACAAGGTTCTTTTCTCTGCTGACGGCTTCGGAAAGTTCGGCGCTCTCGATGTCAACGAAGACTGGGCCTGCGAGGCAAGACGCTACTACATCGGTATTGTAGGAAAGTACGGCGCTCAGGTTCAGGGACTTCTCAAGAAGGCTGCAGGTCTTGACATAGAGATAATCTGCCCGCTTCACGGCCCTGTTCTCTCTGAAAACCTCGGCTACTACCTTAACCTTTACAACATCTGGTCAAGCTACGATGTTGAAACAGAGGGAATTGTTATCGCATACACATCTGTTTACGGCAACACAAAGAAGGCTGTTATGCAGCTCGCTGAAAAGCTCAAGGCAAACGGCTGCCCTAAGGTTGTAGTAAACGACCTCGCAAGATGCGATATGGCAGAGGCAGTTGAAGACGCATTCCGCTACGGAAAGCTTGTTCTTGCAACAACCACCTACAACGCTGAAATATTCCCGTTTATGCGTGAGTTCATAAATCACCTCACAGAAAGAAACTTCCGCAACAGGACTGTTGCGTTTATCGAAAACGGAAGCTGGGCGCCTCAGGCAACCAAGGTTATGAAGCGTATGCTCGAAAAGTGCGTGAACTTAAAGTACACAGAAAACGGCGTGAAGATTATGTCCGCACTCAACGAGGAAAGCTCTGCTCAGGTTGACGCTCTTGCTAAGGAGCTCTGCATGGAATACCTCGCTCAGCAGGACGAAACCGCTAACAAGAACGATATGAACGCCCTCTCCAACATCGGCTACGGTCTGTATGTTGTTACCTCAAACGACGGAAAGAAGGACAACGGTCTTATCGTAAATACTGTTACTCAGGTTAGCGAAAACCCGACAAAAATCGCTGTTACTATTAATAAGCAGAACTACTCCCACCACGTTATCAAGCAGACCGGTATTATGAATGTCAACTGCCTGTCAGAAAGTGCTCCGTTTGCTGTGTTTGAGTGCTTCGGCTTCAGAAGCGGAAGAAATGTAAACAAGTTTGAGGGCTGTGAGCCTCTTCACTCGGATAACGGCCTTATCTTCCTCCCAAGACATATCAATGCGTTTATGTCGCTCAAGGTTGAACAGTATGTAGACCTCGGCTCGCATGGTATGTTTATCTGCGAAATCACCGAGGCAAGAGTCATAAACGACGAAAAGAGTATGACCTACGCCTACTACCACGAAAATGTCAAGCCAAAGCCCGATACCCAGGGTAAGAAGGGCTATGTCTGCAAAATCTGTGGCTTCATCTATGAGGGAGAAGAACTCCCCGATGACTTCATCTGCCCACTCTGTAAACACGGCGCCGCAGACTTCGAACCAATAGTATAGCCACTTTGCACGCTTTTATTGAGGAAAACCCTTTTGAAAAAGGGTTATTCCTCAAACTCCTTTCCTAAAACTTTTGACTTTAATTTCAGCCCCATAGGGTATGCACCAAGAGAGATGAAAAATTCTCTGCTTTGTGATGTACACCCTATGGGGCTGAAATAATATTAAAAGTCTTTGTAAGGGGGTCCGGGGGATAAACTTTCTTCAGAAAGGTTTCCCCCGACAAAAACATGCAAAGTGGCTATACTGAGGCACGTCTTTTACGGTAGGCGAGTTTACGGTAGGCGGAAGGGGTGACGCCTGAGAACTCTTTAAAGAGCTTTGCGAAGTGGCTTTCTGTTGCGAAATAGAGGACACTTGCAATCTGGGCTACCGAATAGTCTGTATAGCTGAGCATAAGCTTTGCCTCGTCGATTTTCTTTTCGTTTATGTAGGTCTTGAGGGTAACGCCGACCTCACTGTGAAAGTGTCTTGAGAAATATGTCGGACTGCAGCCTGCCGCAGCTGCGACCTCGTCGAGCGTAAGCCTTGAGTGGAGGTTGTCATAGATATAGTCAATCCCCTTCATTACGGGCTTTGAGAAAGGCGTCTTCTTTCTGAGCCTCTCCATACGCTTTGTGTACTCCAAGACAAGCTCACGGTGGATATCCTTTATCTGCGAGGTGGAATTGCAAAGGTCTATACGGTTTATGTAGGCGTCACTTAAGGTGTACGCCTCCTCCATTTCAAGACCGCCCTCTATGCAGTATCTTGTTATAAAAGCAACTGTGATAACAAGGTGGTACTTTAAATTCCTCACCTCGTCACGGCTCAGCCTTCCCAAGCCGTCCGAGTCAAGCGGCTTGAAAAGTCTCTCGACCTCGCTCTTGTTTCCGAGCTGTATGTTGCGGTAAAAAGCCATTTCTCTGTCGTACGGGAGATGGCTGACACGGTACTCACGGTTTTCATAAACAAGCGTCAGAAGCTCTTTACTATCCAAAACAATACCTCCTTTTTGGATTTCTTTTATATATTATAACACACCTTGGGCAAAATTGCGATAGAAAACGCAAAATTTTGCTTTTAATTTTTGAAAAGCGATATTACAATATAAGCATAGAAGCGGGTAAGACGCCTGCTCACGATGAACGGAAAATTTTTTGGGAGGTAATTTCAATGCTAAAAAACCACAAGCGACTTTTAAGCCTGCTCCTTGCAGTAAGCATGCTTTCTTTTGCAGGCTGTCAAAGTGACGACAGCTCATCACAGGCTGAAAGCTCATCAGTAGCTGATTCTTCTTCACAGGCAGACAGCTCGGTTGCAGACAGCTCTGAGCCTGACAGCTCCGAGCCTGACAGCACAGACGATTCTGCACAGGACGGCGAATACCAGCTTCTCTGGAGTGACGAGTTCGACGGCGATGCACTCGACGAGACAATCTGGAACTACGAGCCACACGCTCCGGGCTGGACAAATGAGGAGCTCCAGGAATACACAACCTCTACCGACAACGTGTTTATAAGAGACGGAAAGCTTGTTATCAAGGCTATCAAGACTCTCACAGACGGAGGCTCTGACTACTACACCTCAGGCAAGGTTACAACACAGAACAAGAAGGACTTTATGTACGGCAAGGTATGTGTAAGTGCAAAGGTTCCCGATGGACAGGGACTCTGGCCTGCAATCTGGATGATGCCGACAGACGAAAGCTACTACGGACAGTGGCCGAAGTGCGGTGAAATTGACATCATGGAGGTTCTCGGAAACAACACAAGCGTTGCATACGGCACTCTCCACTACGGCGAGCCACACGCTGAACAGCAGGGCACCTACGAGCTTGAATCGGGCAAGTTCTCTGACGATTTCCACGAGTTCTGCGTTGAGTGGGAGCCGGGCGAATTCCGTTACTACATCGACGGAAACCACTACCTCACTATCAACGACTGGTTCACAGCAGTACAGGGCGAAGATGAAAAGCCTTATCCTGCACCGTTCAATCAGACCTTCTTTGTACAGCTCAATCTTGCTGTCGGCGGAACATGGCCGGGAAACCCTGACGAAACAACAGACTTTGACAAGGCTGAATTTGAAATCGACTATGTAAGAGTTTATCAGAAGCCTTCATACGACACAAACGTTACAAAGCCTGAGAAGGACTTCAAGGAGCCTGACGAAACAGGAAACTACGTTACAAACGGCGACTTTGCTGATGCTGAAGACCTCGCAGACGATGTTGACTGGACCTTCTACCTCGCAAACGGCGGTGCTGGTACAGCTACAATCCACGACGGACTTATCGAGATTGTTACAGATAACGCAGGTACAGTTGACTACTCAGTACAGATTTTCCAGCCAAACCTCCCTATGATTAAGGGTCAGAAATACAAGCTCTCATTTGATGCTTACGCTTCAGAGGACAGAAACATCGTTGTATGCGTTTCAGCTCCGACAGCAGGCTGGATTAGATATCTGCAGGACACTGAGCTTGGCATTACAACAGAAAAGAAGACCTACGAGTTTGAATTTGAAATGAAGGACAAGACCGACAACAACGGCAGAGTTGAGTTCAACCTCGGAAACAGAGGCTCAACTGCGACTGTATACATCACAAACGTGCGTGTTGAGGTTGTGGAATAAGATAACGGAGACCGGTTTATGAAAAAGCTAAGCGGATTTTACAAGGGCGTAAACCTCGGAGGCTGGCTCTCGCAGTGCGTTCACACAAAGGAGCATTACGACAGCTTTATTCAGGACGAGGACTTCAGGGAGCTTTCAGGCTGGGGACTTGACCACCTGAGACTGCCCGTTGACTACGACCTTCTTGAAAACGACGACGGAAGCTACAAGGAAGACGGCTTTCTGTACATCGACTACGCAATAAAAATGTGCCGTGAAATTGGGCTGAGCCTCATTCTCGACCTGCACAAAACCTACGGCTTCTCGTTTGACAAGGGCGAGGGCGAGCTCGGATTTTTTGAAAACGAGCAGTACAGAGAGCGTTTTTGCAGGCTGTGGGAAAAGCTTGCAAAAAGGTACGCAAAGCACAGCGATATGCTTGCATTCGAGCTTCTGAACGAGGTTACCGACAAGAGCTACTGCGACATATGGAACGAAACCGCACTTAATTGCATCAAAAGGATAAGGGCTATCGCTCCCGACAATCTGATTCTTGTGGGCGGTTATCACAACAACAGTGCTGAGGCGGTAAAGGACCTTTTGTACATCGAAGACGACAAGCTCGTTTATAACTTCCATTGCTATGACCCTCTGAGATTTACCCACCAGGGTGCATACTGGGTCGAGGATATGGACAGGGATTTCAAGATGAGCTTTGAAGAATCGGGCGTTACGGAAAAGTTCTTCGAGGACTTTTTCGCAGATGCAATAAAGACATCTGCCGAGCGTGGCGTCCCGCTCTACTGCGGAGAGTACGGAGTTATAGAAACTGTTGATGTCCAGCAGGCTCTCCCCTGGTACAAGGCTCTCCACAGCGTCTTTGAAAAGTATAACATCGGCCACGCCGTATGGACATACAAGAAAATGGACTTCGGGCTCTCAAGCCCTTCCCTTTCGGTTATTAAAAACGAGATTATCTCTCATAAGTGAAATTGACCTCAATAAATATCAAAACAGCCCTGCAGGCTTAAATCCTGTAGAGCTGTTTTTTATATAGCATTATTCCTTTGTAATATTTTCAAACGGTGTGTAAAGCTGACATATATCTTTTGCCTTTGGCATAAAATCACCCTTTCATTAAAAGCTGTTGCTAATGCTATTGTAACCCGAATCCTGCTTATTTTCAAGCAAAATCGCTCAAAAGGCCTCCTTATAAATCACACATTTAATTATTTGACTTTGTGCACAAAAAAGGCGGTCTTCATTTGTCCAACACGCTTTGTGCTGTACAAGGAAAGCTCGATTAATTGTTGCAGTTGATGATAGACAGATTAAATCTAAAATGCTATAATGAAACCATAAGGTTAAAATGGACGTATTATTAATAGGTAAGGAGGGACAGGCCATATGATATCGGCATTATTCAAAAAAGCAATAGCTACTGTGGCAGCGGTTGCTACGCTCGTTTCAAGCGGTGCAGGTGCTTTTGCACAGACAGTTTTATCAGAAGGCTCTGTTCAGCCTATGGAAAGCAGTAACACGGTTATTACCGTTTACAGCGAAGCTGACGGACTTCCGACAGGCGAGGCTAATACAGTTCTGCAGACCTCCGACGGATACATCTGGATAGGCAGCTACGGCGGACTTATCCGATACGACGGAGAACATTTCAGGAATTACTCGGCAGAGGGGCTTATAGATTCCTCCTCCATACGTTCGCTGTTTGAAGACTCATACGGCAGGCTGTGGATTGGCACAAACGACAAGGGCGTTTATTTAATGCAGGACGATACGATTGGACATATCCCTTGCGATATTCCAGATGATTTTCTGTGCATAAGAGATTTTGCGGAAAGCCTTGACGGAAGAATTATCGTTGCTTCTACATCGGGCCTTGGCGAGGTCGAAAACAACAGCTTGACCCTTATGCCTTACGAAAACACCCAGATACACGGCGAGCCGGTATACTCTATTGCTATCGACAGCTTCAACAGAATATGGGCAAGCATAAACGCAGGGCGTTGCTACGTTATTCAGAATCAGTCGGTTGTTATGGGCTACGAGCCTGACGATTTCTTCTCAGACGGTGTAGATATATACTCTGTTGCAAACGACTATGACAACAATATTTACCTCGGAAGCTACGGCGACGAGCTTGTAAAAATATCTTTTACCGAGCAGGACAGCGAGAGTCTTGCTCCCGATAGTCTGAACAAGGAAACCTTCTACACAGGCTCTGTTCAGACACACAACCAGCTCAACGTTTCTCCTTCAAATGATATTCTCGTGAGCGGTATAGCAGGCTTTGGCGTGTTCGACACAAAAACCAACAGCTTTACCGAATACAGCGATGCTGACACACTTTCGTCAATCAACTGGGCAACCGTTGACTACGAGGGCAACATCTGGCTTGCATCTACAAGTCAGGGTGTAATAAAGCTCACTCAGGGCTGCTTTGAAAACTACAACAGCTCGGCTGCTCTCACAGAGGTTTCTGTAAATGCGGTGCATCTTTCGGACGGCTGTTTCTACATTGCAACTGACACGGGACTTATAATCTGTGACAGCAACTGGGACAGGGTGGATAACAGCCTTACAGAGCTTCTGCAGGGAATCAGAATAAGACAGATAACCACCGACTCGCAGGGCAACATCTGGATTGCGACATACTCCGAATACGGCGCTGTGAAATATAATCCGGAAAGTGAAGAAACAGAATACTTCGATTCTGAAAAGGGTGTTAAGAGCGACAAGGTGAGAGTTATAGAGTCTATGCAAAACGGCGATATTGTTATCGGTGCACAGCGAGGACTCACCGTCGTCAGAGATGACAAGGTTATAAAGACCTATGACACCGACGACGGCTTTGCCGCTACGGCTGTTCTTTGTATGATGGAGCTGGACGGCTCACTCTTTGTCGGCACAGACGGAAGCGGTATATATGAAATTACAAGCGAGGGCAAAATAAAGGTTCACAGTTACTCTGAGGGGCTTTTAGAGGGCGTTGTTCTCAGAATGTGCCCCGACCCCGATAATATGTCAAACTACTTTGTCAGTGCGGGAAGCTCGCTTTACTACTTCGACAGTGAGGCAGGTTCATTCCGAAAGCTTGACAACTTCACAAAGGGCCCGGGAAGCATTTACGACTTCTATGTCCGTATGGGAAAGCTGTGGATTCTCCAGAACAACGGCATTATCTCAGTTGACAAGAACGCTCTTCTTTCGGGAAAGAATCCTAAGACAAGGACCTACGGTGTAGAGCACGGTCTTACAGGCACGCTCAACGCTAACACATGGAATTCCTATAACAGCAACAGTGACCTTCTCTATGTTGCGACAAGAAGTGGCGTAAGCATATTCAGCTTTACAGAAATTCCGTACATTTTCCCGAAGGGTATCATAAACAGCGTGTCGGTTGACAACACGATAATAGAGCACCCTGAAACCGTGTCGCTTAAGAAGGATGCACAGCGTATTACAATCGACTTCTCGGCTCTTACCTACACGGGAACAACCCCGCTCAACATCGGCTACACGCTTGAGGGCTTCGACAGCGAGGAGTTCTTTGTTACTGACAGCAACAACGCTCTTGTCAGCTACACAAACCTGCCCGGCGGAAAGTATTACTTCAAGGTCAGAATCTTTGACCCTGTTACAGGACAGACGCTCTCAAACTACACGCTCATAATCGAAAAGGACAAGAGGCTCACAGAGTATGCACTTTTCTGGGTACTGCTTGTTGTCGGAATATTTGCGGCAGCTTCGATTCTCTTCCTCATTGTTTTCAAGGCGAAGACAAAACGCTACGAAAAGCACCAGAGAGAGCTTCAGTCAATCGTTGACCTGTCACTCAAGACAACTGCGAAAATCATCGACGCCAAGGACGAATACACAAACGGCCACTCTATCAGAGTTGCTTACTATTCAAGAGAGCTTGCCAGAGAAATGGGCTTCTCAGACGAGGAGCAGAAGCGAATCTACTCTATCGCACTCTTGCACGACATCGGAAAGATTGGCGTTCCCGACAGCATCCTCAACAAGCCAAGCAGGCTCACAGATGAGGAGTTTTCTGTCATCAAGGAGCACGTTACCGTCGGCGGAGAAATCCTCGAAGAATTCAGCGTAATCAAGGGAATACAGGACGGCGCTAAGTACCACCACGAAAGATACGACGGAAACGGCTACTGCGAAAACAGGTCGGGCGAGAGCATCCCGCTCGTCGCAAGAATTATCTGCGTCGCAGACAGCTACGACGCTATGCAGAGTACAAGATGCTACCGTGACGGACTGTCAACCGAAAAGATTATCGAAGAGCTCAAAAACGGCGCAGGTACTCAGTTCGACCCGGATATCGTTCCGCATATGCTCTCACTCATCGAAAGAGGTATCGCACCTCTCGGCTTCTGATAAGCAGGCATGCAGGTGTGTAAGTATATATTGGGGAAATCTTTCTGAAGAAAGCTTCCCCCAAGCCCCCTTCAAAGACTTTTAATATTAATTCAGCCCCATAGGGTGTACATCACAAAGCAGAGAATAATTCATCTCTCTTGGTGCATACCCTATGGGGCTGAATTTGTGTCAAAAGTTTTAGGAAAGGAGTTTGAGGAAAAGCCCTTTTTCAAAAGGGTTTTCCTCAAGACATACTACATAACTGTATTATTCTTCATATAGCCTGAGGTATATTCATACGGGGTGAGGTAATATGACCAAGGTCCATACTTTTTGATATTACCGCTTTCCATGATATACGTTACGCCGTCGATATCGACCTCGGTCCAGAAGTGCTGCCAACGGCTGGTGCCTGTTGAGTTACAGCGCCAGCCCTTGATGACTCTGACGTCATAGCCCATATAAGCCATCATAGCAGCCATTGCGCCGTTATACTGAACGCACTGTCCATACTTCTTTGTAAAGATTGATTCTACCCATGAATTTGTGACGTGGGTATAAGAGGTATCGTATGTAACCTCGGTATTAATCCAGTTAAGAGTATACTGGAGTCTTTCGTTTCTTGTCATACCTGCGAAGTTCTTTGCAAACTTATCGAGAATCTTCTTGTCCTCTGCAGTGATTGTGTATGTCCAGTCGTAGACAGTTGTACTGCCCTGAGCGTCGTGCACCTTTACCTCGTAGTGTCTCTTGGAGAGGTCAGCCGCATTGAGAATTGCGTCATAGGTGTTAGTGTACACAACGTTACTTCCTGAGCTATAGTACCATGTGCCCTTTACGTTACGGTAAGCCTGAACCTTGTAGGAATAGTCATTGCCATCGACTGCGGTCTTGTCAACCCAGCTTGTGCCTGTAACCTTCTTGATAAGCTTATAAGCTCCGCCGTTTTCGCTTCTGTAAATCTTATAGCCCTCGGCTCTTACGTTCTTGTCCCAGCTAAGCTTTACTCCTGAGCTGTACTTAGCGAGCTTGAGTGTAGGAACCTTAGACTTTGCAACGCAGGTTCTCTGAACGGTGTTGCTGTAATAGTCCTTGCCGTCTTCGCCGTGAACAACGCCCTTGACCTTGTAGTAATAGCCGCCGAACTGCAGAAGGTTGTTGTCGTAGTAATACGCGTTAGGTGTCTTGTCGTAAAGAACATAGTTCTTTGTAACTGAGCTGTAACGGTAGATATAGTACTCATCACAGCCAAGGTCGGTCCAGGACATCTTAATCTGAGAGGTTGTAGTACCTCTGCCGTAGATTACGTCAATTGTACCTACGCCGATATCGTAGCTTACTGCGTCTTCCATTGTTCCGCTGTAATCACCGATAAACTGAATGTCTGCTGTAACACTTCCGATTTCTGCTGACGGATTTACAACCTTGAAGTCCTCTCCCTGAGTGAGAGCCTGTCCGTCATATGTAAGTGTAACAGTCGGGCCTGTCTTGATTGTTGCGTCGGAAACCTCACCGATTACCACCTTTGAAGTGTCAACCTGAGAAGCTATTTCTTCCGCCGCTGCCGCTATACCCTGAGCCGAGAATGACAATGTCATTGCAAGCGCCAGAGCAAGCGAGGTTACTCGTTTCTTCATATTCATCTCTCCTGTTTTTTTATCTCTGTGTTTTTTTACCTATGCACATATTATATCATTTTGCGACAGACAATACAACCGCCATATTCTACAAAAAAGAACACGGCGGTTTGGTTATTAATTCCTTAATAAAGCTTTGGAAGGTCTTCCCTTGTAACCGAATAAGGCGAAGTGTATATCTCTCTTAAAACCTCTGCTTTGGTGTAATTGTCGGTAAGGCAGAATTCGTGCGACCAGGTCATAAAGCTTGCCCAGCCCACCTGCTCTCTCACAATATTCTCAGGGTGAGGGAGAGTTCCCGTTTCACCGATGAGTACAATTTTCTCAGCGTCGGTAATCTTCACAAGCTCGCTGTACATATCAGCCCTTGAGGAATGGTCGTGTGCAGGCGGATACATATCCCTTGAAATTATATCGACAACCTCGTCGCCGGGGTAATGCTCTTTTTTTGTTCCGTTGAAAACCCAGATGAGATTGTCAAGATGATGGATATCGGTAAAGCGGTGGTGCATTATTCTCCAGAGCTTCTTGAACACCTCCGCCCCCTTTGCTCCCCACCAGAACCAGTCGCCCTCGCACTCGTGAAGCGGCCGCCAAAGGATAGGGATTTCCTTGTCGCAAAACGGTCTTAAAAGCCCTGCCATATAGTCGATGTCAGAGATAAGTGCCTTGTTTTCGGGCGTTCCGTCAACAACAGCTAGCGAAGCGTCAAACTCTGTGTTCCTTGTAAAAAAGGACTTTGAACGGCCCTGAAGCGGTGAAAACCAGTGCCAAGTAAATGTGATAAGTCCCTTCTTTTCAGCCCACTCCCAGGCACGGCGAAGAGTTCCGAGGTTGTCATACACCTCGCTCATACACTCATCATCGGTGTCGAGATAGTTGATGTTCGGAGAATAGGAAAGCAGCTCAAAGCCCAGAAGTGCAGGCTCCTTGCCTGTGACCTCCATTATGTAACGGTACTCCTCCATACCCATACTCTGAGTATGCTGACCTGTGATAACCTGCTTTAAGGTTATATCTGAAAGGTACTTGAGTACATTCTTTACGCTCTGCGGAGCGTTCTTGTTTGTCGGTGTGTAAAGCTTGCCCATAGTTTTTACCCGTCTTTCATATAGTAACTACATCGCCCGAGCTTATGTAGTATAGCTTTTTATCCATAATTCCCTTCAGCGTTTCAAACTGCTCTGCACCTGTGCAGTGCCCCGTATAGTAGCGAGTGTCAAGTGCACATAGCTTTTGTCCTGCCTCATAAAGCTCCTCGCTTTGCGGTGAAAGCTTCATAAAGTGAAAGCCTCCGACCAGCACATCGGGTTTGAAAAACTCCGCAAGTCCTACTACTCCCCTGTGTGAGCAGCCGCTTATAAGCACCCTTTTTCCGCTTTCCTCAATCAGAAGATATATCTCGTGACGAAAGTCGTCGGGTAGCTTTTTGTCACCCTCAAGCCTGCTCAGACCGTAAGGCTTTGGCGGATATCTAAGACAGGTGTCCTTTGCGGTGTAGAGGGTAAGTCCGTCACCGAGTGATGTCTTTTCAAAGACAGCTTTAAGTCGCTCGTTTCCCTCAAGGCTCTTGTCAACGCCGATAAACTTATCCTCTGCGTTGTAATGCTCCCCGAAGGCGTAGCCGCTCATATAGACGCTTGCCTTGTTGTTCTCCTTGAGAAAAAGCCCCATTCCGCCGCTGTGGTCATAGTGTCCGTGCGACAAAATCGCTGTATCGACATCTGCCAAATCTACCGACATTGTCTTTGCGTTTTTGAAGAAAACATCAGTCTGCCCCATATCAAAAAGAAGCCTTCTGCCGTTTGTTTCAATGTACAGCGAAAGTCCGTGCTCGCAGGCAAACGCTTCGCTTTTTGCTGTGTTCTCACAAAGCACCTTTATAATCATTATGTAAGCTCCTTTTCCTTGCCGCCCGACAAAAGCTTCGAGCGATAGTAGAAGTACGGCAGCATTACGCAGAGCATTGAGCCAAGCCACGCTACCGGCTCGGAAATGAACAGTGCGTCACTTCCGATATAGTTTATTACGACCTTTGACATTATGACTCTTGAGAAGAACTCCGAAATTCCCGATATCATAGACCATTTGCCTATTTCCATTGCAAGAAGTGCGTTTCTGAAAACGTGCAGATAATAGAGGATAACGAGGAAGCAAGCCATTATTGTGAGGTATCTCACAGCCTTGTCAAGTGCGAGTGCCGCACCCTCCTCGCTTGTATCGAGGAAAAGCGTGAGAAGCGGTCTTTTTACAAGCAGAAGCAGTCCGATGATTGCAAATGCCATAACGGTTACAATCCTGACCGCCGCCGCTGTTCCCTGCTTTACTCTGTCACGTAAGCCCGCCCCGTAGTTCTGCGACAGGAAGGTAGCGCAAGCCATTCCGACAGACAGTGCGCAGCTTTCCATAAGCCCGTAGACCTTGTTTGTAGCGGTGTAGCCTGCGATAAAAATTCTTCCCTGGAGATTGATGCTCGACTGCAGAATGATTCCGCCAAGTGCGAGAACCATATTCTGAAGTGCGACAGGAGTTCCGAGCAAAAGCATATTTTTAATTCTTGCTCTGTCAGGTCTCCAGCAATCTCTTGTAAGCTCGATGCAGTCGATTTTCTTTATACAAATAACGCAGTACACAAACGATACCGCCTGCGACAATACCGACGCAAGTGCCGCACCGAAGATTTCCATATCAAACAGGAACACAAACAGGCAGTCAAGCCCGATGTTCAGAAGTGCAGCAATCACCATCGCAATGAGCGGTGTTCTTCCGTCGCCGAACGCTCGCAGAATTGATGCCGCCATATTATAAGCCGCCACGACAAGCGTTCCGCTTATCATAGTTACAAGATATATATTTGCGTCGTCTATTATTTCCGTCGGCGTGTTGAGAAGATTGAGAACAGGTCTTGCCGCAAAGATTCCTGCTACAGTAAGAACACTTCCTATAACTGCACAAAGCACCACAGAGGTAGCTATTGCCCTGTTCATAGCCTTGTAGTTCTTGTCACCGAAATAGCGTGACACAAACGTTGCAAAGCCCTGAGTAATTCCCGTCACAGTCCAGAGTATCATCCAGTAGCTCCAGTCTGTTGCTCCGACTGCCGCAAGTGCGTCTACTCCTACTCCTCTGCCGACGATTGCGGCGTCTACTATCATATATAACTGCTGACCTATGTTTGTAATAATCAGCGGAAAAGCAAATTTAAGAATATGCCTTGTCGGAGAGCCCAATGTCATATCCACAGTTCGTTTCATTTCTATGTACCCCCATAAAGCCCTGTAAGACAGGCTCCATTCATTGATATATTAAGCCATTGCGGACATAAAGTCAAGGGGTTTTATGAAAATCCTTTGCAAAAAATTAAAGCCCTCTCCCACTAAGGAAGAAGGCTCTGAAATTAAAGCTTTACGGTCTTTACAAATCGGTATTCACCGAGGTCAAAACGCTTTCCCGAAGTATCGCAGGAGAGCTGTCTTGTTTCCATAAACTCATCTGTAACAGCGACAAGAAGCTTTGCGCCGGCCTTTTCCACGAGAAAATAGCTTGTTGACGCATCCTTTGCGTTGTTTATCATCTCAGGGACACCGAACGGTGCATCTGTTAAAAAGCCGAGCATATTACCGATAAAGCTCTCACCCTTTGTAAGACGCTTTTCAGCTCTGAGCGCATAGATTGTATCGCCCCCGAACTTTTCAGACACAATAGCGTTTTTTCTTCCCTGCTTGCCGAAAACGCTCACGTCACCGAGCTTAATTTCCTCTCTTATAACACGAAGGTCAAGCTCTGTACTGTCATTCAAGAGGTAGTCGAGGCTGACCGAGAGGACCTTTGAGATGTTCTTTAAATTCTCGATATCCGGCATACCCTTGTCAGACTCCCACTTTGTGATAGCCTGTCTTGATACAGAAAGTGCAACTGCGAGCTGTTCCTGTGTAAGACCTGCTGAGGTTCTTGCGCTCTTAATCTTCTGTCCTAATGTGAGTGCCTTTTCGCTTGATGTGTTTGTCATAACTGTTCCTCCAAAATTAATTGTTTTGCAGACTTTCGCTGTGCGATGTCCTTATCGACAATTTCATCATAGCAGACAAGCACAAAACAATCAAGAAACGCTCGGTAGAACCCGTGCAACGAACCGTAGCACGTTAAAAACCGCCCATTATTCGCAGTTTTCTAAGCACCGTTTCTTTTTATATTATAGCATAGTTTACATACAAAAGCAACCACCCTGTTGTCATTTATGCAGGTATATGATATAATGTAGAGAACCATTTAACTTCAGGAGGGATTTTTTAATGAGGCTTACGTTCAAGGAGCGTCTGTTCACATGGTTTGACAGCTACGATATTTACGACGAAGACGGAAATGTTATGTTTGAGGTCAAAGGCGAGCTTTCGTGGGGACACCTTCTAAGAGTATATGACTCTCATGGCAGAGAGGTCGGCTGTGTTCAGGAAAAGATTCTCTCTTTTCTCCCCAAGTTTGAAATATTCAGGGGCAACGACTACGCAGGCTGTATTAAAAAGGAGTTCACCTTCTTTAGGCCGTCCTTCGATATTGATTACAGAGGCTGGTATGTTCAGGGTGACTTTTTTGAGTGGGATTACACGATACTCAATTCTGCAAATAAAAAAGTCGCTACAGTTTACAAGGAACTTCTCCACCTGACAGACACATACATAATAGATGTCAGAGATTCCAGAGATGTGCTTGACGTTCTTATGCTTGTCCTTGCTATTGATGCGGAAAAGTGCTCGAGAAAAAATTAGCAAAGGAGGACACTTACGTTGGAAATCTGGGACGGATACTACCCTGACGGCTCTTTGGCAAACATAGATTTAATACGTGGCGAACCGATACCCGATAGTCTGCGTCATCTTGTCTGCGACATTCTTGTAAGACATACAGACGGAGACTATCTTCTTATGAAGCGTGACACAAAAAAGCCGAACTACGGCGGATATTTTGAAGCAACGGCAGGCGGCTCGGCACTCAAGGGCGAGGATACGCTTACCTGTGCAAAGAGAGAGCTTGCCGAAGAAACAGGAATCGTATGTGACAAGCTCACCGAGGTCGGCGTATATGTTACGCACGACACGATATATCACAGCTATCTGTGTATTACGGATTGCGACAAGACCTCGGTCACTTTGCAGGACGGTGAAACTATCGGCTACAAATGGCTGAGCGAGGACGACTTTATCAGATTTGTAAACTCAGACGAAATGATACCCTCGCAAAGAACACGCTACCGCAGGTACCTCACAGACATGGGATATCTAAGATGAAATTGAAGGTAGAAGTGATTATTTACTGCTTATTTTTAGGAGATAAAAGATGTGCTACAAACAAAACATTACTTTTGACGATATAAAAAATCTTGTTCAACATTCCTTGGAGGATTTCTATACACAAGACAGCATCCTGTTTGATTGCTCTGCAGAGAATGAAGCAGTCTCTGAACGTTGCATGATGTTCCGCATAGGCTGGTATATGTTAACCCGAATGAAAACACTCGAAAAATTTCATTGGGCGGACCTTGATTGTGAGTATAACAGACATTTTGAAGATATAAAATCAATGCACGTATTTGGTCTTGATGGGTATTCCCAAGAATCCAAGGGCATTATTCCTGATTTATTGATTCACAAAAGAATGTCAGATGAAAATAACCTTCTTGTTATTGAATTCAAGAAAGGCACACCTTCATCAGAGCGAAGGAATAATGATTATAGAAAATTGACTTATTTCACCGACACCTCAAAAGAATACAGCTACGATGTCGGATTGTATATTGAATTACACAAAAACGAAGCAATTGTCAAAGTATATCAGGACGGCGCACACAAAAAGCATCTTGATTATACTGTTTATCCCTATTAATCCATTGTCACACTGATATCAGTAGACACAAAAATCCCCACCGATTTCTCGATGGGGATTTAATTATGCTATTTTTACGTAAGCTTTATTCAGATTACATCTCAGCGATTGCAGCCTGAGCAGCAGCAAGTCTTGCGATTGGAACTCTGAATGGTGAGCAAGATACGTAGTTGAGACCAATCTTGTGGCAGAACTCAACAGATGTTGGGTCACCGCCGTGCTCTCCGCAGATACCGATGTGGAGGTTTGGATTTACAGGCTTACCAAGCTTGATAGCCATTTCCATGAGCTTACCAACACCAGTCTGGTCGAGCTTAGCAAATGGGTCGTTCTCGAAAATCTTAGCATCATAGTAAGCATCGAGG
>JAFQLH010000003.1 GCA_017396665.1 Oscillospiraceae bacterium
ACCTCGACAGGTCCTCTAACCGCATGAGTATAATTACAGGACCTAATATGTCCGGTAAGTCAACCTTTATGCGTCAGGTTGCGCTTATAACGCTGATGGCTCAGATAGGTTCATTTGTACCTGCTGACTATGCAAAGATTTCGGTTGTTGACAGAATATTTACCCGTGTCGGCGCAAGCGATGACCTTACCGCAGGACAGTCTACTTTTATGGTGGAAATGAGTGAGGTTGCGGAAATCGTAAAGCACGCAACCAATAACAGCCTTGTAATACTCGACGAGGTCGGAAGAGGTACTTCTACATTTGACGGAATTAGTATCGCAAGAGCTGTGTGCGAGTATATTTCAACTTCAAAGTCGCTTAGCTGTAAAACTCTGTTTGCTACTCATTATCACGAGCTTATTGGCCTTGAAAGCGAGCTCGTCGGTGTTAAGAATTACTCAGTTGCCGTTAAGCAGGCTGGGGACAATATCAAGTTTTTACGTAAAATCGTGCCTGGCGGAGTTGATGAGAGCTACGGTATTGAGGTTGCAAAGCTTGCAGGACTTCCTCAGAAGATTATTAACAGAGCAAAGGAGCTTCTGTCTGAGCTTGAGCTTGAAAACAAGCGTAAGAACGAGCTTGCAAAACAGGCGGACGGTGATAGCGACCAGATAAGCTTTGCTAAAATCGGTGAGAATGTTATTATTGATAAATTGAAGAAAACAAGTGTTGACGAGCTTTCTGATACAGAGCTCAGAGAGTTTGTCAAGGGACTCTATAAATACATATAGTAAGGAAGCGTTATGGGAAGAATAAATCTACTCAGCAAAGAAATCTCCGAGCTTATTGCGGCAGGTGAGGTTATCGACAGACCATCGTCTGTTATAAAGGAACTGCTTGAAAATGCAATTGACTCAGGGGCAAATGTGATTACCGTCGAAATTAAAAATGGCGGCAGAACTTATATGCGTATAACTGACAATGGCTGCGGCATTTCCTTTGAGGATGTACCGAAGGCATTTGTTCGCCATGCAACGAGTAAGATTTCCCAAAAGTGCGACCTTGATAGAATTATGACACTCGGCTTCCGTGGAGAAGCGTTGGCATCGGTCTGTGCAGTAGCAAAGGTTGATGTAATTACAAAGTGTCCTGAAAATGACTACGGTACACATTATCGTATCTGTGGTGCCCAGGAAGAAGCCCACGAGCAGTCGGGCTGTCCTGACGGTACAACCATAATTGTAAGGGACATTTTCTATAATGTCCCCGCAAGACTTAAATTTCTGAAGAAGGATGTTACAGAAGGCAATGCTATAGCGGCAATCGTAAATAAAATAGCCCTCTCTCATCCTGAAATCTCTTTGAAGTTTGTCAGAGATAATAAAACGGAATTGCTTACTGCAGGAGACGGAAAGCTGTATTCTGCAATATATTCTGTCTTCGGCAAGGACTTTGCTTCATCGCTTATACCTGTCGATTATTCAAACAACGGCGTCAAGGTTACAGGCTATACAGTAAAGCCTCTTTCGGCTAAGGCAAACCATGCGTTTCAGAATTTCTTTATAAACAGAAGGTATGTCAAGTCACTGACCTGCATGCACGCAATCGACGAAGCATATGCAAATATACTTATGACCGGTAAGGTTGCAGCCTGTGTGCTTATGATTGACTTGCCACCGGATATTGTCGATGTCAATGTACACCCGACTAAGATTGAAGTCAGATTCTCTAATGAAAAGCTCATATATGACAGCGTGTATTTTGCAATAAAAAATGCTCTGCTGAATGAGGATAAAGAAAGTGATATGGATATCACACCTGCTGTTACAAGAAACTTTACCGAACAGCAGCTTCACCCTATGTTCAAGGATGAAAAGGCTCAGCAGATTTCTATATCGTTCTCTGACACTCCAAGTAATCCACAGCCAGCAGTCAGACCGGTCCAGCCTATTGTAGAGCAGGTTGTAGTTAAAGCCAAGGAAGAACAGTATAGTACTGACTGTGAGCTTAATAACAGGGCTGTCATTCAGGTTCCGCACAAGGAGAGCGATGCTATGCCGCAGCAGGAGCCTGTAAAATCTCCAAGAGATATTCAGACCGAGGCTCTCTTTGAAGCCGAAAATGAATCTGCTTCATCACAGTTTAAGTATATCGACAAAAGTTCTTTTGTGAAAAAGGAGCTTAGTGTTCAGCCGCAACCGCAGCAGCCTGCTGAGACTGTAATTCCTACAATAATAGGCGAGCTTTTTAAAACTTATATTATCGTTGAAGCAGAAGGCTGTATGTACCTTATTGATAAGCACGCAGCACATGAACGATTTATCTTTGAGAAGATAAAGGAAGATGTCAAAAACCTGGATTGTCAGATGCTCCTCGAACCCCATATAGTCCAGCTTTCGTTTGATGAGTACGACGCAATCTGCGAGAATCTCGACAAGGCAGAGGAAATCGGATTTATGATTGAACCCGATGTTGCTCCGACTGTCGCAGTAAAAGGAGTACCGCTTATTATCAGCGAGCTTAATCCTTCAGATGTCGTATGCGAGATTGCAGAAAACTTCAAGCATTTCAAGGTGAATCCTCAGCTCGATGTGTTCGACGAGCTTTTTCATTCAGTTGCATGTAAGGCGGCAATCAAAGCTAATGACAATACCTCTGATGCAGAGCTCAAGGTCATAGTGAAGGCTGTTTTCAATAATCCTAAAATCAGATATTGCCCGCACGGAAGACCTGTTGTAATCAAGCTTACTAAAGCTGATATCGAAAAACAGTTCCGTCGTATCGTATAATGTCAGGAAGTGATACTCTGTGAACAAAATACCGCTTGTAGTGATTGCAGGTCCTACCGCTTCAGGTAAAACGAGAGCCGGAGTTCTGCTTGCTAAGGAGCTGGGCGGCGAAGTCGTTTCTGCTGACTCAATGCAGATTTATAAGTCTATGACTATTTCAACAGCTAAGCCTACCGATGACGAAATGCAGGGGATTAAGCATCATCTGATTGATTTTGCACAGTCAGATACAAGCTTTTCTGTTGCAGATTATCTTACTATGGCAAGAGAGGTAATTGACGACATTACATCAAGAGGAAAGCTACCGATTGTTGTCGGTGGTACAGGACTCTATATAAGCTCACTTGTTGATAATATTAAGCTTGACGATACCTGCTCAAGTACAGAAATCAGAGATGAGCTGTATGCAATCGCAAAAGAAAAGGGCAATCATGCATTGTGGGAAATGCTAAATGATACAGACCCTGAAACAGCTTCGGCTGTGCACGAGAACAACCTGTCACGAGTTGTAAGAGCACTGGAGGTATACAGAATGACAGGAGAAAAGCTTTCTGTACATAAGGAACGAAGCAGAGCAGAGGAGTCACCGTATAATGTGTGTATGATAGGGCTTAACTTTCACGATAGAGAAAAGCTCTATGACAGAATAAATAAGCGTGTCGATATAATGCTTGAAAAAGGTCTTGTTGAAGAAGCAAGGGCGTTCTTTTCTCAACCACTCCGATATACCGCAAATCAGGCTATCGGAATAAAAGAACTCAAGCCGTATCTCGATGGTGTTGATACGCTTGAAAACTGTATAGAAAAAATAAAAATGGAGTCAAGAAGATATGCCAAAAGACAGCTCACCTGGTTCAGAAGGGACGAGCGTATTAACTGGGTTTATCTCGATGACGAAGAATTGTTAACCTCAGATGAAGAATTAACAAAAATTTTAAAAAGTTTTGTAGTCAAATCAAGTATTTTATGATATAATTAAACCATAAATGTAGGCTGGGATAGAATTGCCTACAGATAGGCTATGTTTAGGCTTAAAATAAAGGAGACAAATAAAAATGAACAAGAATTTAAATCTTCAGGATGTGTTTCTTAATCAGGCGAGAAAAGACAAGATACCTGTGACATTTTTCCTTGTAAACGGGTTTCAGTTCAAGGGTATGGTCAAGGGCTTTGACAGCTATATTGTAATTGCTGATTGTGATGGAAAGCAGTATGTTATCTATAAGCATGCTATTTCTACTATTGTTCCTATTAAGGCAATAAACATCCTTGATGCTAATAATTCCGCTGAGTAATAAGGTGCACTGATATGAATTCAGCTAATTCAACAACATTAAAGGTAGTTGCTTGGCTGCTGTCTGTATTTGTGCTTCTGACTCTTGGAAGTCAGCTTTACTTTGCATATCACGATAAGTTTGAGTATAATGTTGCTCTCGAATATGAAGTGTCTGAGAATATTTCCTTCAAGGGCATCATCGTGCGTGATGAAACGCTTATAAAATCATCTTCTGACGGTGTCATCGATTACCGTTACAGCGACGGAAGTAAGATTTCTGCAGGTTCGCTTATTGCAGAGTGCTATTCTTCAAAAAGTGAAATTCTTTCAAAGCAGAGAATAGATGCTTATGAAAAGGAGATAGCAAATCTCAAGGAAGCCCAGAGCTATGCTGAGGCTGATTATTCTGATGCTGACAGCGTTAAAAAACTTATCGATGAAAAGTATAGCGAGATTATCAATCATATTCAGCTTGGAGAGTATGAGCTTGCCCAGATGGACAAATCTGAACTGCTTATGCTTATGAACAAGTACAACATCATAACCGGTGTTGATGAGGATTACAACAGCCTCATCGAATCTCTGACAGGTAAAATAGAGCTTGTCAAGGATGTGTACAGTGACCCGATTTCAACAATAGTATCAGAAAAAGGCGGCTATTTTGTAAGCGTTACTGACGGCTATGAAGAGCAACTGAATTATGAAACAATATATGACCTTACAGCAGACGATATCAATAGTATTATTGAAAATCCACGTAAGGAGACATATGGTACAGTCGGAAAATGCTTTGATAGTTATAGCTGTAAGATTATCGGAATTATTAATACTGATAATCCTTACTTTGCAGATACATATCTCAGCGTGAAGCTTTCGTCAGGAAGCAGCTCGTATGAGGTCTATGTCGAAAGCATTGAAAAGATTGATGACGAAGGAAACTGCATTATCATTCTTGACTGTGAAATGATGGACTCAAGCATAATAAAAAACAGAGTTGAGCAGATGCACCTTGTGTTTGATGACTACAAGGGCATTAAGGTCGACAGAAAGGCCATCCGATTTGTAGATAATCAAAAGGGCGTTTATATAATCTACGGTGAAGATATGCTCTTTAAAAAAATAAATGTAATATACGAGGGCGATGATTTCGTTCTTGCTGAAATTACTGATAATCCTGATTATCTGAATGTCTATGACCAGATTGTTCTGGAGGGGTACAATGTTAAAAAACGGTGATACCGAAGCAACTGATTTCTATAATTATCTGGTTGAAAATTATAAAACAATATGTTATAATATTAGTAATGCCTGTGCTAAGTACAGAAGCCCTGATGATAAGGTCGATATAATGGGTGTAACAAAAACTGTACCGGCTGATGTCGTTAATGCTTCAATCGACCTGGGTGTTAACCTCCTGGGTGAAAACAGAGTGCAGGAGTATCTCTCTAAAAGAGAATTATACAAGCCGGCAAAGGTTCACATAATCGGTCATCTCCAGACCAATAAGGTGAAATATATTGTCGATAACGTTGATATGATTCAGTCAGTCGATAGCGTAAAGCTTGCAACTGAGATTAACAGACTTGCACAGAAGTGCAATAAGACAATGGACGTGCTTTTAGAAGTGAATATAGGCGGCGAAGAATCTAAAAGCGGTGTGTCAGTCGAGCGGCTCAATGAGCTCGCAGATTTTGTTTCACAGCTTCCGTCAATAAGGCTGAGAGGTCTTATGACGATTCCGCCAATTGGTTGCAGTGAATCGGTTTTTGAAAAAATGCACGGCATCTATCTCGATGCCAAAAGCAAATATGGCGAGTGCTTTGACACTCTGTCGATGGGTATGTCAGGCGACTATGAGCTTGCAATTAAGCACGGCTCAACGCTTGTAAGATTAGGAACAGCGCTCTACGGAGCAAGAAAATATACGGAGGAGAAATAAAATGAGTGTTTTAAACGGATTAAAGAGTATGTTTGTCGGTGCAGACGAAGAGACAGAAATCGAAGAAACATACACAGCTAACGAAACAGTAAGCTCATCAAGAGACGCAAGAAACAGAGAGGTTAAGATTGCAGCAACAACTACTCTCCAGATTGTTCTTGCAAGACCAACAGACTTTTCTGAAGTAAAGTCAATCGGTGATGACCTTAATGACCAGAAGACTGTCCTTCTCAACCTTGAAACGGTTAAGGGCGAGGATGCTAAGAGAATTCTTGACTTCCTTTCAGGCGTTGCATATGCAAACGGTGCAGACATTAAGATGATGGCTCAGAAGACTTTTGCTATCATGCCTAAGAATGTCGGATTCCAGGGCGTTGACCTTATGAGCGAGCTCGAAAACAACGGCTACAGCTTCTAATAAATGAAAACGGATTTCGGTTTTTTGCCGAATTTGTCTGATGAAGATAAGCTGCTTGTAACAAATGTCGTCGACTGGGCAGAGTCTGCTCAGTCGCGCTTCAAGTTGAAATATACGCATTTTCTGAACGAAAAGCAGTGTGATATTGCTGTCTCTGTTCTGAACAGTATCGGGCATAGCTCATTTATGCTCTATGGTGGATATGAAAATGCAAAACGCAGAATGCTGTGCGTGTACAATGAATATGATGAGCCCGATGCTGCCGGTTTTCCCTTTACCGCATTTACGGTAAGGTTCCCTAAGAATTTTGAGCTGTCTCATCGTGACTTTCTCGGTGCTTTGATGTCGCTGAACATTAAAAGAGAAAGCGTCGGGGATATACTCATAAATAACGGAGTGTGCGTCATGTTTGTCGAAGATAGCGTAGCTCATGTTGTCAGTAGCGAACTTTCGAAAGTTGGACGGGTAGGTGTTGACATTGCAGAAGGTTGCGAAGTCTTGTCATCGATGGATTTATCAGATAAGTTTATGAGCATATCAGGTACGGTGGCTTCAATGCGACTTGATTGCGTGTTGGCACTTGCACTCAATATGTCCAGAAGTAAAATAACTCCGCTTATAGCGTCGGGGAAGGTCGCTGTCAATAACTTTGAAAGAATGGCATGCGATATTGTTTTAAAAGAAAATGACGCTTTTTCTGTTAAAGGCTACGGTAAGTTTTTGCTTTCCGAGATTGGCGGGAAATCCCGTAAAGACAGAATTTTTTTAAGAATTTCAAAATACATATAGGAGGCACAAATTATGCTTAGTCCAAGTGATATCAGAGAAAAGAGAAAGAGCCTTGAAAAGGGTACTTTCGGATACAAGGTAGAAGAAGTTAACGCATTTTTAGATATGGTTGCAGATGATTATGAAGTTCTCTACAACAACAATGAAGAAAGCGAAGAAAAGATTATAAAGCTCGTTGAAAAAATCAATGAGTACAGAGAAGACGAAGATGCTATCAAGCTCGCGCTCCTTTCTGCACAGAAGGAAAGCAAGAGAATTTTAGCTGATTCAAAGGCTGAGTCTGAGCGTATGATTACAGAAGCTAAGGCTGAGTCTGACAAGATGCTCGCTGATGCTAAGGCAGAATCTGAAGAGGTTGCTCGCCAGAGTGAAATCGAGTGCGAAAAGATTATTAATGAACACAAGGAGCGTTGCGCTAAGCTCATTAGGGAGAATACTGAGGCTACAGAAAAGAAGATTGCTTCTGTAAAGGCTGAGTATGAGCTCCAGTCAAAGCGACTTGCTGATGTTAAGCGTGAGGTTGCACAGTTCAAGGCTGCTCTCACTCAGATATTCAACAAGCAGCTCAGCCTTGTAGAAGAGCTTCCTGATGACACTGAAGATGTTGCAGTAGTTGAAGATGTACTCGCTCCAACAGACGACGATGTACCATTCCTTGAAGAAATGCTCGAAGAAGCAAAGGAAGAGGAAACAGTTGAAGCTGTTGCAGAAGAGACTGTTGAAACAGTTGCTGTAGCAGAAGAAACTCCTCTTATTGAGGAAGAGCCTGTAAAGGATATTGCTGCTCTTAAGGACCAGTCTCTCTTCCAGGAAAAGAGAGAGGTTAAGTTCTCTGACCTCAGATTCGGAAATAGAAATTAAACATTTAATATAAGTTGTCATTTCAACGGAGTGACAACTTATTTAATGCGGAGGAACAATGATTTTTATTACACTCGGTATTGCTGCTGTCCTTGTTTTGATTGACCAGCTTTCTAAGCTTTACATTATAAATAATTTTGCGATAGGCGAAATTAAAGAGCTTATTTCAATCGGCAGTCAGAAGATTTTTTCTGTTACTCATGTGAGAAACTCAGGTGCCGCATGGAGCATAATGGAAGGGAAAACAGTCTTTTTGGTAGGTTTCCCGTTGCTTATTATAGGTTTTGTTATGTTCCTGCTGCTTAGCGGTAAGGTTAAAACAAAGTTTGAATACATCTCGTATGCTCTTGTTATTGCAGGCGGTGTAGGAAATCTCATTGATAGAATCAGATTTAAGGAAGTCGTCGACTTCATTAAATGGGAGGTTTTTGAGTTTCCTGTGTTCAATATCGCAGATATATGTATAGTTGTTGGTGCTTTTATGGCTTGCTTCTATTATATATTTATCGACAAGGATGAAAAGACTCCAATGAAAAGGGAAGCTGTTACCGCCGAAACAGAAGCTGTTTCGACCGAAGTAGCTAAGGAAGCTGATTCTGAAAATGAGTGATTTTTGCATTTCGGTTACTGATGAATATATCGGTAAGCGTGTCGATGTGTTTGTTTCTGATAAGTGTGAGCTTACAAGAAGTGCAGCTCAGAAGCTTATAGAAACAGGTATGGTTACCTTGTTTGATAAGGCTCTCAGTAAAAACTATAAGCTGAGACTCGGTGACGAGATTTCTGTAACGTTGCCCGAACCAACTGAGCTTGAGGCTATTCCTCAGAATATACCGATTGAAATCGTCTATGAGGATGATGACCTGCTTGTCGTAAATAAGCCAAAGGGTATGGTTGTACACCCTGCCGCAGGTAATACCGACGGTACGCTTGTTAACGCACTTATGTATCATTGTGCAGGACGTCTGTCAAGCATTAATGGTGTTATAAGGCCTGGAATTGTCCATAGAATTGATAAAAATACAAGCGGTCTGCTTATGGTTGCTAAAACTGATGCGGCACATAATTTTCTTGCGGCGCAGATAAAAGAGCATAGCTTTACAAGAGAGTATGTAGCTATTGTCTGTGGTAGTTTCAAGGAAGCTGAGGGCACAATTGATGCCCCGATAGGTAGACACCATATAGACAGAAAGAAAATGTGTGTAACAGATAAGAATTCAAAAAATGCAGTTACTCACTATTACACACTTGAGAAATTCTCAGGATATTCATTGGTTCGATTTGTTCTTGAAACAGGAAGAACTCACCAGATTAGAGTCCATTCTTCATATAAAGGCCACGCTATATTGGGCGACGATGTTTATGGTAAGCCCGTAAATGATTTTGAAGGTCAGTGTCTTCACGCAAGAAAGCTTGGATTTATCCACCCGACAACCAATAAATATATGGAGTTTGAATGTGAGCTCCCCGACTATTTTGAAAAAACTCTTTCAAAGCTAAGAGAGGGTAGAAATGTTTAAAAGAATAGATAATGTTGTTATTTTGACCGATATGGACGGAACGTTCCTTCCGTCAGATAAAATACCGTCAAAGAGAAATCTGTTAGCACTTGAAAACTTCAAGAATGCCGGTGGAAGATTTTCTATTGCAACGGGCAGAGCTCTCCAGGCCGCCAATCAGTATTTTGACGTAGTAAAGGTCAACTTTCCTGCAATTCTTTGCAACGGAGGTCTGATTTATGATATCCAGGAAGCTAAGGAATTAGGCAGTGTCTATTTGCCTGAAAATGCAAGGGACATTACAAGAAAGATTCTGGAGGATAATGCTGATATAGGTTGTGAGGTAGTACTTCTCAATGACCTGTACGTGCCTCAGATGAATAAGGCAGAAGCCGAACACAATACAATATGCAAGATTGTCCCAACGCTGTGTACTTCAATTGATGAGGTTCCTGACAATTGGTATAAGGTTCTTTTTGCTGATGAACAGGAAAGAATGGACGAGCTTGAAAGGTATGTGTCAGACCAGAGTTTCAGTGGAGTTGATTTCATAAGGTCTGCAAAGCAGTACTTTGAGATATTGCCACTGGATGTGTCCAAAGGCTATGGCGTAGAGTTTCTGCGTGATACATATTGTAAGAAGGATGACATCATTGTCTGTATGGGCGATTATAATAACGATATCGAGATGCTCAAAGCTGCAGATATCGCTGTATGTCCGTCAAATGCAGTCGATGAAGTCAAGCAAATCTGCGATATTGTTCTGAAAAGCTCCTGTGATGAGGATGCATTTGCAGAACTTATTGATATTATTTTTAAAGAATCCCAACACTAAATATTGGAGGTATAAACATGGACGAAACATTAAAGAAGCAGCTTGAAACAACAGCCTGCAAGGTTCGTATGGGAATTATCGAGGGAGTTTACAATGCTAAATCCGGACATCCGGGTGGTTCTCTCTCAATTGCTGATACCCTTACTTACCTCTATTTCGCAAAACTCAACGTGTACCCTGACAATCCTGACCTTCAGGACAGAGACAGATTTGTTCTCTCTAAGGGACACACAGCACCTGCACTTTATTCAGTTCTTGCACAGAAGGGCTTTTTCCCATATGATGAGCTCAAGAGCCTTCGTCATATAGGGGCATTGCTTCAGGGACACCCTTGTATCCACATCCCTGGCGTTGATATGTCCTCGGGTTCACTCGGACAGGGCATCTCAGTTGCTTGCGGTATGGCATTGTCAGGTAAGATTTCAGGAGATACATATAAGGTTTATACTGTTCTCGGTGACGGTGAAATCCAGGAAGGACAGGTTTGGGAGGCTGCAATGTTTGCTGCTCACTACAAGCTTGATAACCTTGTTGCTATTGTTGACAACAATGGACTCCAGATTGACGGTTGTGTTAGCGACGTAATGTCACCATACCCAATCGTTGATAAGTTCAAGGCATTCGGCTGGCATGTAATTGAAATGGATGCTCATGATTTTGATTCTATCGAAAAGGCATTCAATGAGGCTGAAACAATCGTTAACCAGCCTGTTGCAATCGTTCAGAAGAGTGTTAAGGGCAAGGGCGTTTCATTTATGGAAAATCAGTGCTCATGGCACGGTACAGCTCCAAATGCTGAGCAGTATGCTCAGGCTATGGCAGAGCTTGAAGAAACATTAAAGAGCTTGGAGGGTTAATAAAATGGCAGATGTAATCAAGAAGGCAACCAGAGAAAGCTATGGCGAGGCTCTCGCTGAGCTTGGTGAAAAGTACGAAAACCTCTATGTTCTTGACGCAGACCTTGCTGCTGCTACAAAGACAGGTATTTTCAAGAAGAAGTATCCGGACAGATTCTTTGACTGTGGTATCGCTGAAGCAAATATGATGGGTGTTGCTGCAGGTCTTGCTGCAACAGGAAAGATTCCTTTTGCTTCTTCGTTTGCAATGTTTGCTGCAGGAAGAGCATTTGAAATTGTAAGAAATTCTATCGGATACCCACATCTCAATGTTAAGATTGGTGCAACTCACGCAGGTATCTCTGTTGGTGAGGACGGCGCTACACACCAGTGTAACGAAGACATCGCTCTTATGAGAACAATTCCCGGTATGGTTATCATCAATCCTGCTGACGATGTAGAAGCAAAGGCTGCTGTTGCCGCTGCTCTTGAACACGTTGGTCCTTTATACATGAGATTCGGCAGACTTGCTGCTCCTGTATTCAATGATAAGGATACATATAAGTTTGAGCTTGGCAAGGGCGTTCTCCTCAGAGAAGGAGATGATATTACAATAGTTGCAACAGGTCTTATGGTTAACGAGGCACTCGTTGCTGCTGATGCACTCAAGGCTGAAGGAATCAACGCAAGAGTTATCAACATCCATACCATCAAGCCTATTGACAAGGACATCATCACAAAGGCCGCTAAGGAAACCGGCATCATCGTTACAGTCGAAGAGCATAGCATAATCGGCGGACTCGGTTCTGCTGTCTCTGAAGTAGTAACAGAAGCTGCTCCTTGTAAGGTTGTTAAAATTGGTGTTAACGACGAATACGGTCATTCTGGTCCTGCAGTTGACCTTCTTAAAGAATTCGGACTTTCTTCTGATAATATTATCAAGACAGTTAAGGAAACACTCGGTAAGTAAAATATGAATTCGGCGGTACAGGTATGTACCGCCTTTTTGTTTCACCTGCATTACTATTTCTGAATAAAATGAATTAGTCGGGGTGATTGTTTTGAGAAATTACTATTCAAGAAAAACAAGAATAATACTTAAGCTATCACTTGTTGTGCTAGTAGTGATTATTCTTGTATCTTTGTATGTCCACTATAAAGTTAAAGAATATACTGAGGTTATCTGTATATCAACCTGTCAGAGATTTGGGCAGACTCTGATAAATGATGCGATAGAACAAACGATATATAACTGTAATTACAACGAGCTTGTGAAAGTGTCTTATTCGGAAGATGGCAAGATAAACGGTATTTCTGCGGATAATATGCATATTAATCTTATATCGTCAAGTATAATAGAATACATAGGTAACAAGCTCGGTAATTCATCAGACTGTATCGTAAGTGTACCCGCAGGAACATTTTCGGGAATAAGCTTTCTCGGTGGTGCAGGTCCTGATGTTGATATCGAAATATTTCAGGTCGGAAGTCCGGATGTAGAAATATACAGTACTATTGAATCTGCCGGTGTAAATCAGTCGCTTTATAAAATATATGCGGTGATTACTTTGGAGCTTGCAGCTGTAATGCCTACTGAAAATGTAGAGGTAACTATCGAGAGAGAGGTTCTTCTCACCGAAACAGTAATAATAGGGGATGTACCTTCGGCATACCTGAATGGAAACCTATAATATTATGTCAAAGGTATTGACTTTTTTTATATTTGTGATATAATAAATACGTATAGTTGCGTTTAAGCATCCAAAACATCTTAGGAGGATTGGCAGATGAAAAAAGAAGATTTCGATTATCTGTGGACCGACAAAAAAAGAACAATATTCGGCTTGCCTATTTCTTTTACTAGATACTTTTTAACAAAGGAAAAGCTTATTACAAGAAAGGGCTTGTTGTCTCTTTCTGAAGATGAATGTGAGCTTTACAGAGTAACAGATAAACGTCTTAAGCTTCCGTTCATGCAGAGACTTTTCGGCTGTGGTACTGTCTATGTTCACGTTAAGAACGATGCAGATTCACCTGTAAAGGAAATTAAGTCAATTAAAACTCCGAGAAAGTTTATGAAGATTCTTGAGGAGAATGTAAACATTCAGAGAGACAAGTATTCAATCAGAGGTAGAGATATGGTCGGCTCTGATTGTAATTGTGATAATGACGGAATATAGTGTGATTTGTAAGAGCGTAGCTTTATAGCTGCGCTCTAGTAGTTTATATAGAATGTGAGGCATTTGAATATGCATAAGCTCGATGAACTTATGACGCTAAAGCCATGCTGGGAGTACCTTAGTAAAACTGACTTGCCGGTGTTCATCTACGGTATGGGTGATGGCTGTCTTAAGCTGATGAGGGAGTTTGATAAATATAATATTGCTGTTGCAGGAATTTTTGCAAGTGACGAGTTTGTACGAGGACATAGCTTTCAAGGACACCTTGTCCACAAGCTATCTGAAATTGAAGATGCTCTCGGTTGTGGTAATTTTGTTATAGCTCTTGGCTTTGCGGCAGGATATCAGTCTCTTATCGACAAAATTGATGATATAAAAAGCAGGAACATCCTGCTTGTTCCCGATACCGATGCAATAGGTGTCGGAGCTTTTACCAAAGAAACACTTTGCGATAATTTTGAAAGCATCCGGCTTGTCTACGAACACCTTGCTGATGAGAAATCCAAAGAGGTTTATTATAATGTGCTTGCTTATAAAATTACAGGAAACATTGATTATCTGAAAAGCTGTACAACAACGCCTCGGGAAGCCTATGAGAACATTCTTAAGCTCTCAGGTAATGAGGTGTATGTTGACCTTGGTGCATATAACGGTGATACAATCAGCGAGTTTCTGCAGCATACTAACAATCACTATAAGCACATTTACGCTATGGAGCCTAATATCAGAAACTTCAGGAAGCTTTCGATAAGCGTCGAGAAGCTTGAAAATGTCTCAATATACAATGCAGCGGCTTGGGACAGGGAAGATATCCTTATATTTAATGCCGGTGGCGGAAGACAGTCGCAGGTGTCTAAAAAGGGCGTAGAGACAAGAGCTACGTCTGTTGACATAATACTAAATGGAGACAGTGCTTCGTATATTAAATATGATGTAGAAGGGGCAGAAGAAAAAGCCCTTAAAGGTGCTGAGAATACAATAACAAAGTTTTCTCCAAAGCTTTGCGTTGCATTGTACCATAGAGCAGAGGATATATTTAAGCTCCCCCTGCAAGTGCTTTCAATGAACAGCAATTATAAGCTCTATGTAAGACATTTTCCTTATTACCCTGCATGGGAAACAAATCTTTTTGCAGTCTGCGAATAGTACAGGCTCTGTTATACATATCTATTAGCGATACCTTGATTGAGAGGAGAATTGCTATGATGTGTAGCTTCAGTGATTTAAGAAATAAAGAAGTCGTCAGTATGCAGACGGGTCTTAAGCTTGGCTATGTGGATGACGTAGAAATCAATACAAGTGACGCAACGGTAGTGTCACTTATCATATACGGACGTCCAAGAGGCTTTGGGATGTTCGGTAGAGACGAGGATATTGTAATTAAATGCTCAAACATAGAGCTGATAGGTGAGGACACCATTCTGGTCAATACTTCGGATAGTTCAGTTTCAACAAAATCAAGGATGTTTTCTGTGGAAAATTTGTTGAAGTATTAACACCAAAAAGCTTGCAATAGTTGACTCAATATGGTATAATATTAAAGCAATTCGCACACCTTTGTTTTGCATAGGTTCTTTGTTGAAAAACAGAGTTTTTTGCATTAAAGACAGGGTGGAGGAGATTTTGCAAAAAATCTATAAAACCAAATTAGGAGGAACTACCATGGCAGTAGTATCAATGAAGCAGCTTCTTGAAGCTGGTGTACACTTTGGTCACCAGACAAGAAGATGGAACCCCAAAATGGCTCCGTACATCTTCACAGAAAGAAACGGAATCTACATCATCGACCTTCAGAAGACAGTAAAGAAGCTTGAAGAAGCTTACATGTTCATTCGTGAGGTTGCAGCAAACGGACAGGAAATTCTCTTTGTCGGCACAAAGAAGCAGGCTGGAGATTCCATCAAGGAAGAAGCTATCAGAGCTAACGCTCATTTTGTTAACGCAAGATGGCTCGGCGGTATGATGACAAACTTCAAGACAATCCAGAGAAGAATCAAGAGACTTGAGCAGCTCCACGCAATGGAAACTGACGGTACATTTGAGCTTCTCCCTAAGAAGGAAGTTACAAAGCTTTCTCTCGAAATTGAAAAGCTTGAAAAGTTCCTTGGCGGTATCAAGAATATGAAGGGCCTCCCTGGAGCACTCTTCGTAGTTGACCCAAGAAAGGAAAAGATTGCAGTTGCTGAAGCTAAGAAGCTCGGCATCCCTGTAGTGGCTATCGTTGACACAAACTGTGACCCGGACGACGTTGATTACGTAATTCCTGGTAACGATGATGCTATCAGAGCTGTAAAGCTTATCGCTGGTTGCATGGCAGACGCTATTCTCGAAGGCAGACAGGGCACTCAGGAAGCTGAGGAAGCTCAGGAAGCTGAAGAGGCAGACGCTGAGTAATTTGAAAATTTCTTATATGGCGTGTAGCTACTATACGCCATATTTTCTATGAATGAAAATGGAGGAATAGATTATGGCAAACGTATCTGTAAAGGAAATCAAGGACCTTATGACTGCAACAGGCGTAGGTATGATGG
>JAFQLH010000019.1 GCA_017396665.1 Oscillospiraceae bacterium
CATCATGAGTTCGATTCTCATACGGGTCACCATGAAGACTGCACTTGAGAATCTAGTGTAGTCTTTAATTTTTTTCTATTATGTTCGGACCATTAGCTCAGTTGGTCAGAGCTCCCGGCTCATAACCGGTAGGTCCTGGGTTCGAGTCCCCGATGGTCCACCAGCCGGATTTTCCGGACATTAAACCTCCGATTTTTCGGAGGCTTTTTTGTTTTTATCAGACTTGTTGCAAAACAACTCTGAGTGTGATATAATTTCCTTACCGTATCATATTGTCAGCTCCTTTGTCATAACATTAGATATATAATGTTTGGGGGCAAGCTTATGAAAAAACTTAAACGTAAAATCAGTTCAACAGCCGCCGCTTTATTTATAACAGCACTTTTTATTGCTGCAATTGCGGTTATTCAGATGGCACCGCTTTCAGAGCCTGCCGGTTCAACTTCGTCAGGTGAATATTCAAAACCAACTATAATCATAGATGCAGGGCACGGCGGAATAGATGGCGGCTGCGTCGCTTTCGATGGAACTCCTGAAAAGGGAATAAATCTCTCGATATCTCTCTACTTAAGAGATATCCTTCAGTCTATGGGCTATAACGTCGTTATGACCAGAGATACCGATGTTTCTATATACGACAAGGGCGTCGAAGGTGTCGGAAATCAGAAAAAATCCGATATGAACAACAGACTTTCTATTATTAATTCATATGATAATGCCGTCGCTGTTTCTATCCACCAGAACCAGTTTACTGATAGCTCTTACAGTGGCGCACAAATGTTTTATTCTGATACGAATGACCTCAGCCAAAACCTCGCAACAGCTGTCCAGAGTGCATTTGTGAAGAATATCCAGCCTGATAATACAAGAGAAATCAAAGAAATCGGAAACGACCTCTATCTCTTGTACTACTCAAACTGCCCGATGATTATGGCGGAGTGTGGCTTTTTGTCAAACGAAGAAGAGTGCCTGAAGCTCAAATCTGAGGACTATCAGAAGCAGGTCGCATTTACAATCGCCTGCGGTATAAATGATTTCTTGAGCGAAAACTATTGATTCAAATCGAAACGGATGTGTTAAAATGGCAAAGCAAAAATCCCTCTATGTGTGCTCGGCTTGTGGCTATGAGTGTGCAAAATGGAACGGCAGATGTCCCGATTGCGGAGAGTGGAATACCTTCGAGGAAAAAGATGTTACAATAAGAAAGGTAGCTTCGGGAAAAACTGCAGTCTCAACTGTCAGCTCCTATAATGACAGCGATATCCTCGCTCTCAGTGAAATTGATTCTGTCTCCAACGAGGTCAGATATAATACAGGTATGAGTGAGCTCGACAGAGTCCTCGGCGGTGGTCTTGTGAAAGGAAGTCTCGTGCTTCTGGGCGGTGAGCCGGGAATAGGAAAGTCAACACTCCTGCTTCAGATTTGCCAGTTTGTCGGCAAGAATAACACAATCCTCTATGTTTCAGGAGAAGAATCTGCAAGACAAATCAAGCTTCGTGCCAACAGACTCGGTGTCAATACAGAAAACCTCTATATCCTCGCCAAGAACGATGCCGAAGCAATCTGTGAAACAATTGCAAAAACAACCCCCGGTGTCGTAATTATCGACTCTATTCAAACAATGTGTATAAACGGTATAAGCTCTTCGCAAGGTAGTATCACACAGGTAAGAGAGTGTACAAACCTCTTTATGCATACCGCAAAATCTGTAGAAGTCCCTATATTCATCGTCGGTCACGTCAATAAAGACGGCGCAATCGCAGGACCTAAGGTTATGGAGCATATCGTCGATGCAGTGCTTTATTTTGAAGGACAAAGAAATCTCTCTTATAGAATACTCAGAGCAGAGAAAAACCGTTTCGGCTCAACAAATGAAATCGGCGTCTTTGAAATGGTCGATAACGGGCTTAAGGAGGTCCCGAACCCTTCTCAGATGCTCCTGTCAGCAAGACCTAAGAATGTGTCAGGCTGTTGCGTCGCCTGTGCTATGGAGGGTACAAGACCAATTCTTGCAGAGGTCCAGGCCCTTGTCACAAAGAGTGCCTTCTCATCACCAAGACGTACCGCTGACGGCTTCGACTACAACAGACTGTATCTTATTTTAGCAGTGCTTGAAAAACGTCTGGGACTCTATTGCGGCGGACTCGATGTGTTTATAAATATTGTCGGAGGACTAAAGCTCGACGAACCTGCAGCAGATTTGCCAATTGCAATGGCTCTGTATTCGTCAATCACCGATAAAACTGTCCCCGATAACCTCATAGCCTTCGGAGAAGTCGGCCTCGCAGGTGAAATAAGAAGTGTTTCTCATATAAGACAAAGACTCCTCGAAGCTCAAAGACTAGGCTTTGAAAAAGCAATCGTCCCCAAAACTGCACTTGCAGAGCTTGATAAGTCAAAGTTTGATATCGAAATTGTAGGCGTGTCTTCAATAAGACAAGCTTTTGATGCGATAGGAAAGTAATAATTTACTCGGTAAATGTAAACTTTCTGTAAACAATTCAGAAAACCAAGTACATAACTTGACTTTAATATTGAAATATTATATAATAGTAAAGCCGCATGTTCCCGGCTAAGAAAAGCTGAGTTTGTACTCACGCCGGAGCGCAGCGAGTTCTATAATAAAGGTAGGTGCATCAAGAATGTACGCAGTAATCGAAACAGGCGGAAAGCAGTATCAGGTTAAGGAAGGCGATATCCTCTTTATCGAAAAGCTTTCAGCAGAGGCAGAGGCACAGGTGAACTTCGACAAGGTTCTTGCAGTAGGTAAGGACGGCGCAACAACAGTAGGAGCTCCTTACGTTGACGGCGCAAGCGTTGCAGCAACAGTTCTCAAGAACGGCAAGGCTAAGAAAATCACAGTATTTACTTACAAGCCAAAGAAGGGCGAAAAGAAGAAGCAGGGCCACAGACAGCCTTACACACAGGTTAGAATCGACGCTATCAACGCATAGTCATTATGGTAACAGCCAGGTTCTATAATTCGTCGGATAATAAGATGCTCGGATTTCATGTATCCGGACACGCAGGATTTTCCGACTTCGGAAACGATATTGCATGTGCAAGCGTTTCCTCAGCGGTAATGCTTACCGCGAACACCATTACCGAAGTGTTTAAGATAAACGCAAAGGTAGAGGTTAATGAAAACGAAATACTCTTAAAGCTCTTGGAGGATAAGGACGGAAGCGGAGACAAGCTGTTGCTTGGTCTTCTGATGCAGATGGATTTGCTTTCCGATGAGTTTCCCGGAGCAATTAAAATCGTAACTAAACAGGTTTAGTTACTCACGCATTTCAATAAGGAATGGAGGATTACCATGATTAGAATTTCTATGCAGTTCTTTGCTCATAAGAAGGGTTCCGGTTCTACAAAGAACGGCCGTGACTCACAGGCAAAGAGACTCGGTGTTAAGAGAGCAGACGGTCAGTTCGTACTCGCAGGAAACATTCTCGTTCGTCAGAGAGGAACACACTTCCACCCTGGCACAAACGTAGGCAAGGGTTCTGACGATACACTTTTTGCTACAACTGACGGTGTTGTAAAGTTTGAAAGAATGGGTAAGGACAGAAAGCAGGTTTCTGTATACCCACAGGCATAATTTCGTCAAACACAAGCATATAAACCCCAAAGCTTTAGTGCTTGGGGTTTTTTGTTGAATTGCCAAATTATAAGGAGAAAAAGATGTTTGTAGATAAGGCAAAAATCTATATAAAAGCAGGTGACGGGGGAGACGGCTGTGTGTCCTTCCACCGTGAAAAATATGTCGCAGCAGGCGGACCGGAC
>JAFQLH010000020.1 GCA_017396665.1 Oscillospiraceae bacterium
CTCTGTCGGTCTTGAGAATGTAAACGATATCCTCGACGACCTCAAGCAGGCTTTTGCTAATATTTGAATCTAAAAAATCAAGACCTGAGAGTTAATCCTCTCAGGTCTTTTTTGTCTTATACCAATCCTCTGAATTTCAATAGACATAGGAATTAAAGAGAATAGTATTACAACTCAAATATAGACAAATTAGCTTCCATAGCATTTTTCACTTTGATTAATGCTTCAATTGCTTCTTCTCTGCTTTGATAACAAGCAATGTTTTCCCAGCAACTAATTCTTGTTTGAACCATTAAAGCAGAATCGTCAACACGAAGTCCGCCATAGCATATCACCAATTTTGATTTATCAGGACTTAATAATTTCATACGTTGTCTTGGTCTTACAATTGTTCCGTCTGCAAGCACAAATTCACTATCAGAAAAGTTCTCACTTAATGCCTCGGGAAAAGCATTTTGCACTGCACAAGTAACAGCACTGTCAAGTTGGTCAACAAGCGTGCATTCAATTATCTCTTCAAGACGGGTGGATAATTCATCCATAATGGTGTCAAAATCAAATTTACTATTTTCTTCCATATAGCTTTACTTCTCCTCAAGAGCAGTAATAAGGTCTACTCTTCTCTGATGACGTCCGCCCTCAAAGCCTGTTGTGAGGAATATCTCAGCAAGCTCACAGGCGAGTCCGGGACCGAGTGTTCTTGCTCCCATACACATAACGTTTGTATCGTTGTGGAGTCTTGTGAACTTCGTTGAGAAGCTGTCTGCGCACAGTGCAGCTCTTATTCCCTTGATTTTATTCGCTGCAATGGACATTCCTATTCCTGTTCCGCAGATGAGTATTCCCTTTTCACAGCCACCTTCAAGAACTTCCTTGCATACAGCCTCTGCCATTATCGGATAATCACAGGGCTCGCCGTTTGTTCCCATATCTCTGAATTCAAAGCCCTTTGCTGAAAGAGCTTCTATAATTGCCGCTTTCATTTCACAGCCTGCGTGGTCACAGCCTATTGCTATCATTTTCAACTCTCCTGTCTGTTGATTTATTTATTCTTTTCTTCAAGATCCTTTTCTGCTTTTACCTTCTGCAGATATGATACCTCAAGCTCTTCGGGAGTTACATACTTCTTGGATACAGACGCAAGACATACTCCCGCTGCGTCCTGAAGTCTTCCCATTGGCGGAGCTATTATAAGTGAAGCTGAACGGTAATCCGTGAAGAAGTCAGCTGCTCCGTCGCCGCATAACAGAGCTTCGCCTCCATTAAATGCAAGAAACTCTGCAAGCTCATCACGGCTGATTATAGCTTCCTCGCACACAGGCTCAAGAGCATATCCGTCGCTGAGATAGCTACAGGTATATACAAGGTCGCCTCTTGCCTTCATTATAACACAGATCGTTCCCTTATATGCAACATTGTTGTACGCAAGAGCCTCTAAAGTCGAGACTCCGCAGCATTTGCAGTCAAGAGCAAAGCTCATTGCCTTTACCGCCGCAACTCCTATTCTAAGTCCCGTATATGAGCCGGGGCCATCTGCGACGGAAATAATGTCAATATCCTTCATTTCTTTTCCTGTCTGCTCCAGAAGCTCCTTGCACATCGGCATTATCACCTGTGAATGTGTTTTCTGCGTATAAAGAGTGCTTTTGCCGAGGAAAATCTCTGTATCGGTGTCAAAAATCGCAACTGATGCTGTTTTTCCCGATGTGTCAATTCCAAGTATCAGCAAATCTTCCACCGTCCTCTATTGTGATTTCACGCTCATTCTCGCTGAGCGTTTTTATTGTGATATATATGGTGTTCTTCGGAAGAAACTCCATAATATTCTCTGACCATTCGATTACCGCAACACCCTCGTCAAAGGGATAGTCGAAAAAACCTGTTGACTCAAGTCCCTCTTCCGTCTGAATACGGTACATATCAAAATGATACATAGTTATGTGGTCGCCGGCATACTCGTTGACCAGCGAAAAGGTCGGTGAGCTTACTTCTGCCCTGTAAAGTCCCAGTCCAAGAGCTATTCCCGATGAAAATGCTGTTTTCCCTGCACCAAGGCCTCCCAGAAAGGCTATCATATCGCCTTTTTTAAGAAGTCCGCCAAGCTTTTTGCCCAGCTCAACAGTTTCCTCACGTGATTTCGTAATTATCCTTATCATTTTTCTTTCCATCAGAAAAGTCCTGTTATATTTCCGTCGTTGTCGCAGTCGATATTAAGAGCTGCAGGCTTCTTTGGAAGTCCCGGCATTGTCATAATGTCGCCTGTATATATTACCACAAAGCCTGCACCTGATGAAAGCTTTGCGTCACGTACTGTTATCTTGAAATTCTTTGGCTTGCCAAGCAGTGCGGGATTATCCGAAAGTGAATACTGTGTCTTTGCAATGCACACAGGAAGCTCTCTGAAGCCGATAGCTTCGATTTCCTTGATTGCCTTTTCTGCCTGTGTTGTGTATGTTACGCCGTCTGCACGGTAAATTTCGGTTGCAATCGTCTCGATCTTTTCCTTTATTGAAGCCTCGCTTGTGTAAAGCTTTCTGAAGGGAGCGTCGCTCTCAGAGCAGTAGCTGATTGTTTCGCATACCTTGTTGGCAAGGTCAATTCCACCTTCACCGCCCTTTGCGAACACTTCGCACATTGAAACCTCTACTCCAAGGTCTGAGCAGAATTTCTCAACAAACTTTACTTCTTCCTCTGTATCTGTCGCAAAACGGTTTATTGCCACAACTACGGGGAGCTGATACTTATGCATATTCTCAATGTGTGTTTTCAGGTTTACTATTCCCTTTTCAAGAGCCCACATATTTTCCTTTGCAAGATCGTCCTTCTGTACTCCGCCGTTGTACTTAAGTGCCTTGATTGTTGCTACAAGCACTACACAGGAAGGTGTAAGTCCGCCGTAACGGCACTTGATATCAAAGAACTTCTCTGCTCCCAGGTCTGAACCGAAGCCTGCCTCGGTAATGCAGTAATCACCAAGCTTAAGTGCAAGCTTTGTTGCTCTGATTGAGTTACAGCCGTGTGCAATATTTGCAAAAGGTCCGCCGTGAATAAATGCGGGATTATTCTCTAAGGTCTGTACAAGATTCGGCTTAAGTGCATCCTTGAGAAGAGCTGTCATAGCTCCGTCACAGCCAAGCTGTCTTGCAAATACCGGCTCGCCCTTGAGATTATATGCCACGAGTATGTTTCCGATACGCTCCTTAAGATCAGCAAGATCTGTTGAAAGGCAAAGTATTGCCATTATCTCAGAGGCTACTGTGATGTTAAAGCCGTCCTCACGGGGAACTCCGTTCATCTTTCCGCCAAGTCCGATTATTACATCACGCAAAGCTCTGTCGTTCATATCCATACAGCGCTTGAACATTATTCTTCTGTGGTCAATCTGAAGCTCATTGCCCTGCTGAAGGTGATTGTCTATCATTGCGCAAAGAAGGTTGTTTGCTGATGTGATAGCGTGCATATCTCCTGTAAAGTGAAGGTTGATGTCCTCCATAGGAACCACCTGTGAATATCCGCCACCGGCTGCACCACCCTTGATTCCAAATACGGGACCAAGTGAAGGTTCACGAAGTGCAAGAACTGCATTTTTGCCAAGTCTGCCCATTGCCTGTGCAAGACCTACGCTGACGGTTGTCTTGCCTTCGCCTGCGGGAGTGGGATTGATTGCTGTTACAAGTATAAGCTTTCCGTCTTCTTTGAATGCAAGCTTTGAGTAAAGCTTTTCTGAAAGCTTTGCCTTATAGTGACCGTATGGTTCAAGATCGCTTTCACTTATTCCAAGTTCAGCGGCTATTTCATTTATTTTTTTCATTTTCGCATTCTGAGCGATTTCGATATCTGTCAGCATTGGATATTCCTCCGTTCAATATAGATACATTTATTATACCATTTTTTTCTCATAATTGCAAGGCGTATTCCCTATATATTTTATTTATTACTAATATAAAAATATTTCTTTTCCTATTGACATATTATTTGTTTTGTGATAGAATATATATCAGTTGTTTAGACTTTAATGATTTAAAGCTTTATACACCTACAGTATCACAGGATTGGAGTTATTTTTATGGGCGCTCAGACTGCTACTTTCGGTATTCTTGCCGTATACATCGTTGTTATGCTTTGTATCGGCTTCTATACCTCCAAAAAAACAAAATCTGCTGACGATTTTATGCTCGGCGGAAGAAATGTAGGCTCATGGCTTACTGCTTTTTCATACGGTACAACTTATTTCTCTGCCGTTGTCTTTATCGGATATGCCGGTCAGTTCGGCTGGAGCTACGGTGTTTCAGCTACATGGATAGGTGTCGGCAACGCTCTGCTGGGAAGTATGCTCCCCTGGATCATACTCGGCAAAAGAACAAGACTTATGTCAAATCACCTCGGTGCTAAAACCATGCCCGATTTCTTTGAGAAAAGATTTGATTCAACAGCTCTGAAAACTGCTGCTGCCGCTATCGTTTTCATCTTCCTTATCCCTTATACAGCTTCTGTTTATAACGGTCTTTCAAGACTTTTCAATATGGTCTTCAACCTTGGCGATAACGGATATGTTTACATTATTATCGCTATGGCTCTGCTTTCCGCTGTTTACGTTATCCTCGGCGGATATACAGCTACTGCTTTCAATGACTTCTTCCAGGGTATGATTATGCTGGCGGGTATTATTGCTGTTGTTGTTTGCACTCTCAACGGCAAGGGCGGATTTTCAAGCGCTGTTGAACAGCTTGCTGAAATTGAGTCTCAGAAGGATCTCGGATCTCTCTTCGGTCCTGATCCCGTTAACCTTTTCGGTGTTGTTCTTCTTACTTCTATCGGTACCTGGGGACTTCCTCAGATGGTTCAGAAATTCTACGCTATCAAAAATGAAAAAGCTATTTTCAAGGGCACTATTATTTCAACAATCTTTGCTCTCGTTGTAGCCGGCGGTTCCTATTTTATGGGTGGATTTGTAAGACTCTATTGTAGTACAGACTCTGCCGATACTTCTAAGGCTCTCATCAATATCACAAACGGCAAGCCCGAATTCGACGCTATGGTTCCTGCACTTCTCGACAGTGCTCTTCCCGATATCCTTATCGGTCTCGTTGTGGTTCTTGTGCTTTCAGCTTCACTTTCAACACTTTCTTCACTGGTGCTTACTTCAAGTTCAACACTCACAAACGACCTTATCAAGCCAAGAATAAAGGGACTTGAAGGTAAAAAAGAGCTCACTGTAATGCGTGTGCTTATCGCTGTTTTCCTTGTAATTTCCGTTGTTATTGCCTGCAACAAGAACGCTTCAATTTCAACTCTTATGTCTTACTCATGGGGTGCTCTTTCAGGTTCATTCCTCGGACCTTTTATGTACGGTCTCTTTATGAAAAAGGCTTCAAAGACTGCTTGCTGGACAAGCTTCTGCACAGGTGTGGGTATCACTCTTGTACATATGATTCTCTTCGGATTCAACCTCGACGCTTTCAGCGGTGTAAGACAGGCTGTTATCGACCTTAATCTTCCCCTTAATATCCTCTCGCCTATCAACGCAGGCGCTATGGCTATGATAGTTTCAATCATTGAGGTTCCCATTATCAGTTCACTTACAAAACAGCCCGATAAAAAGGTTGTTGACAACGCTTTCAAGGCTCTTGAGACAAACTGATAATAAAACGCAAAGCTCTCTCAGATTTCTGAGGGAGCTTCTCTTTATATGGTAAAAGAAAAGCACTTCATTTCTGAAGTGCTTTTTGTTTTATTACGCCTGTGGAGTCTGGTCGCCGTATTCGCCCTGCGCAGGAGCTTCTGTAGGAGCCTCTGTAGGTGCTTCTGTAGGCGGAGGTGCCACTGTTGTTGTAGTTGTTGTTAA
>JAFQLH010000021.1 GCA_017396665.1 Oscillospiraceae bacterium
CCCGAAGCGTTTGTCGAGCGGTATCCGAGTCTTATGATAGCGTATTCAACACCCTCATCAATAAGACCCTCCCAGTCAATTTCGCCCTGCCATTTCGAAACGTCAACGCCGTTTGAAATGTTGTATCCGTCAAACCTTGAGTCTATGGTATATTCAGCACCGTTAAAGATGCTCTTTATTTTTATGTCCTGAGCCTCCTGTGCATGAGCGCTTCTTTCGAAAACAGATAGCGGCAGTGAGCTGACAGAAAGCATAATAGCCAGGGCTGTCGATATTATTCTCTTAAGGTTCAATGTGTTACCTCCGTTTTGTTCTCTCTGTATAACTTTCTCTGCGATTACTTTTAATTATAACACGCAACAAAATCCGTGTCAATGTGACAAATAACAATTTATAATTTGACAATATTCTTGTTAAATTTATCTAACATTAAAAAGTCGGGTAGTGCAAAATTATTTGTATAAAATTAGACTTTAAGCAAACAATATTCTTGCAGTGTTTTAAAAGCTCAAAAGAGCCGATTATCTGAGTTAGCTAATGGAGGTTATTATATGAAAGCAACAGGAATCGTACGTAGAATAGATGACTTAGGTCGTGTCGTAATTCCAAAGGAAATCAGAAGAACTATGCGTATCAAGGAGGGTGCACCTCTTGAAATTTATACAAGTAACGAAGGCGAGGTAATATTCAGAAAGTATTCTCCCGTCAATGAGCTCTCTGAAAACGCAACCCAGGCTGCCGAGGTTATGTATAAGCTGGGCGGTGCACCTGCCGTAATTTTCGATACCGACCACGTAGTCGCAGTTGCAGGCGTTGCAAAAAGAGAGTATAATGAAAGACGTGTCTCGCCCGCACTTGAAGAAATTATGGAAGCAAGAAGAGGATATGTAGCAGATGACTCAAATTCCTCGAAGCTTATTCCAATCGAGGGGATAGATAAGTCAGCACTCGCTGTGTTTCCGATTGTCTCACAGGGCGACGTAACAGGGGCAGTAGCATATGTGTCAACAGAAGGGAACACTCTCGCTACAGAAACCCAGCATACACTTGCAAAAGCAACCGCAATGTTTTTAGGAAAACAAATCGAAGAATAGTTTTTTATAAGGAAAACAGCCTTTGACAAATTACTGTGTCAAGGGCTGTTATTATTTACTCAAGAAAACAAAAAGAAAGGATGAAGTATATGAGCATTGAAATACTGCTCGACCGAAAAAACAGGTGTCTTGTTATGCTGAGCGGAGAAATTGACCACCATAATGCCGCAAGAATCCGTATGAAAATAGATGTGGCAATTGATACTAACTGTCCGTCGGAGGTGTTTCTGGATTTTTCGAACGTCACATTTATGGATAGCTCAGGAATAGGTCTTGTTATGGGAAGATACAGAATTCTCAGAGAATACGGTGCAACCTTGTATGTCGCAAACTGTAAGGGCGCAATAAGAAAGGTTATGCAGCTTTCCGGTATGAACCGCCTCGCAAAATTTGTAGAAGGCGACCTTCAGAGCCGGTTTGTTTCAAATCTTAAGGAGGTGAAAAAGAATGAGCAGACAATCAGTGCACAATGAGCTCAGAAGCTCTTTTCCGAGTTTATCTGAAAACGAAAGTCTCGCAAGACTCCTTGTAAGTGGCTTTGTTTCTCAGCTCAATCCCGCACTCGATGAGCTTTCTGATATCAAAACTGCCGTATCAGAAGCAGTCACAAACTGTATAGTCCACGGCTACCGCAACTGTGTCGGAACAGTCAGAATGCTCGTGCGTATCCTGGATGATAACGAAATATACATACGTATTTCGGATAGCGGCTGTGGAATTGAAAACGTCGAAAAGGCTATGGAGCCACTCTTTACTTCAGCTCCTGATGAGGATAGAGCAGGTCTTGGCTTTACCGTTATGGAAAGCTTTATGGACAAGCTCTCCGTAAAGAGTAAAAGCGGAAAGGGTACAACAGTCACTATGCGTAAAAAGCTTGAAACAAGAAAGGGCAAAAATGCAAACCGCTGAAAAACAAAAGCTCGCAAGTGAAAACTTAGGACTTGTGCACCTCTGTGCAAACAGGTTCAGAGGAAGAAGCATCGAGTATGAGGAGCTGTATTCGGCAGGCTGTGTCGGACTTATGAAAGCTGTAAATGCCTTTGATGCATCGCTCGGATTTAAGTTTTCAACATACGCAGTGCCTGTGATTATGGGCGAAATCAAAAGGCTTTTCCGTGACGGAGGAACAGTAAAGGTCAGCCGTAGCCTCAAGGAGCTTTCGCTTAAAGCGTCAAGAGTGAGAGAACAGTATATTAAAAAGCACGGTAAAGAGCCAACCGTCGAGGAGCTCTGTCAGCTCTGCGAAGCGGATAAGGAAAAGATTATCGAAGCTCTGAATGTAGCCCTGCCGCCCGTCAGCCTTACAGCACAAAGCGACGATAATGACACCAGAAACAACGAAATCGACCTGCCCGTGTCCGCACCCGACGACAGAATAATAAACTCTCTCGCCTTAAGACAAGCCCTCTCGCATCTTGAAGAAAAGGACAGACAGCTTATATACCTCAGATATGTAAAAAACAAAACTCAGACGCAAACAGCATCTGAGCTTAGTATGACGCAGGTACAGGTCTCCCGTAAAGAGAAAAAGCTTCTCTTAAAGCTTCGGGAGCTGCTCTGTTAGTATCTGTGATGCAAGATAAAGCGAACCGCAGATTATTCCCACTCCGCCTTCAGATAACCTTATAAGGTCTGAAAAGCCCTGTGAAACACTTCCTGCAGCATATGAGGTCACACCGAACCTGCCGATTTCTTCAGCAAGCTCATTTGAATCAATCGCATTCGGATGAAATCCGTCAACAGTAATGAAGGTGTCACAAACCGAAGCGATGTGACTTACGGCAGATATAGCCTCCTTGTCCTTGAGCATACCTATAAGAACTGTCCTCTTACCACTTGTCTTGCTCCTTATCAGATGGGATAAAGCCGAAAATCCGTTAGGATTGTGCCCGCCATCAAGAATGATAAGGGGCTCTTTGTTTATTACCTCAGCCCTTGCATGAATCTTAGCGTGTGAAATGCCGTATTCAATCGAAGTCTGACTGATAGGCAAAGAGTATCTCATAGCGTGAAATGCCTCTATTACAGTCGAAGCATTAGCCGCCTGGTGAATACCGCACATAGCAGTCCGGTATTCCTTTCCCTTGTAAACAAAACCGCAACCGTCCAGAGTGTCGGAAACTATCTCAAGCAGCGTGCAGTTTGGTATGTACGCAGGACTGTATCTGAAAATTGCCGTGCGTATGAATATGTCCTGTGCCTTTGCGTCATTGCCAAACGACATAACACAAGGACAACCCTCTTTTATAATACCGCATTTCTGTGTGGCAATCTCTTCTATCGTGTTTCCGAGCATAGCCGTGTGGTCAAAGGAAACTGAGCATATTATGGATACAAGCGGATTTTCAATAACATTCGTGCAGTCATTTTTACCGCCGATGCCCGTCTCCCATACAACAACATCACACGCACGCTCTCTGAAATATAAAAGTGCAATGCACATAGTTATCTCAAATTGAGAAAAATCCTTTCCGTAGCCCGTGCGGGATACAGCCTCTGAAACAATCTCTGCGTATCTCACAAGATAGTGTGTAGGGATGTTTTGCTTGTTTATTCTTATCCTGTCGCAGTATTCTAAAATGTAAGGCGAAGTAAAGGTTCCAACCCTCAGCCCCTCGTGACAAATCGCCTCAGTCAGCATCTCGCATACAGAACCCTTGCCGTTTGTACCGGCAACATGTATGAACTTAAGTGACCTCTGCGGGTTTGAAAGCTCGTTCAGAAGTGACTTAATCCTGCTTAAATCTGAAACGGGTCTGCCCGATTTCCCGAACGAGTCTATAAACTCAAAAGCCTGCTTTACATCCATTGTAAAACTCCCTTTCTACATCTCTTCAATAACAGCGATAAGCTCCCTTGCTGTGCCCTCGCTGATTTTAGCAGTCTCGCAAAGCTCTGTGACAGAAGCCTGCTTAAGTGCTTTTGTGGTTTTGAATTTTGTCAGAAGAAGCATAGCCTTCTTTTGACCTATGCCCTTGACCTTTGTAAGCTCCAGCTGATAAGCTGAGGCTTTTCTTTTTGCCTTCTGGAAGGAGAGTGCGTATCTGTGCACCTCGTCCTGAATGCGTGTGATAAGCTTGAAGCCTTCGCTTCTTACAGACAGCGAAATCTCTCCGCCGCCGGTTGCAATAGCCCTTGTCCGGTGCTTTGAGTCCTTGACAAGTCCGTATAATGCAGTCTCTATCCCTAAATCATTGAGTAGGGGAAGTACAGCATTTACGTGTCCCTGTCCACCGTCTAAGAATATAAGGTCGGGGAACACCGAGAAGCCCTCGTCACCGTCCAAATATCTTCTGAAGCGTCTTTCTATAACCTCACGCATGCTTGCGTAGTCGTCGGGCTTGCCGAAAACGTTCTTTAGCGAAAACTTCCTGTATAGCTTTTTGTTCGGCCTTCCGTTTTCAAATACAACCATTCCCGCAACAATATTTGTAGAGCCAAGATTTGAAATGTCATAGCATTCAATAATCTTAGGCGGCTTAGAAAGTCCAAGTGCCCTCGCAAGCTCGTCAAGAGCAGTAATCTCCCTGCCGGAGCGTCCAACCTTTATCGAAAGATATTCCGAAGCGTTGCTGGCAGAAAGTCTGACAAGTGAAAGCGGATTGCCCCTCTTTGGTGTCGAAATGTTTATAGCGTGTGAGCAAAGACTCTTAAGATAAGTAGTAAGATTGTCCCTGTCCTGCTGCTCAAGGTCAATGTCAAGGAAAATATCCTTCGGGATGTAATCCCTCGAGGAGTAGTACTGCATTACGAATTCTTCTCTCATCTGCGGAGTGTCATCCTGAAGTCCAAGGAAAAAGCTCGCCTTGTCAAAAAGCCGCCCGTCTCTGTACATAACAACACTTATGCATGCGTTGTCACCAAGAATAGCCGCCGCAATTGCATCACAGTCACGTCTGCTTTCATCAACAATCTTCTGGGTTTCCGATGCCTTCGTGATGGCATTAATCCTGTCCCTGAGCATAGCCGCCCTCTCGAACTCCAAGTTCTCCGAAGCCTCAAGCATCTGCCTTGTCATCTCTTCAACTGACTGCTCAGAACCGTTCTTTATGAACTTAACCGCATCATCTATAATCTGCCTGTATGAAGTGCTGTCAAGCTTGCCCTCACAAAGCCCCATGCAACGGTTTATGTGGAAGTTAAGGCACGGCCTCTGCTTCTTGAATTCCTGCGGGAATCTTCTCGTGCAGGTAGGAAGCCTGAACACCCTGTTAGCCTCAAGCACGGCCTGCTTAACAGCGTAAGAGCTTGTGTAAGGCCCGATGTACTGTGCCATGTCATCTTCCTTCTGAAGTGCAACCTTCAGCCTTGGGTACTCCTCATTCGTAATCTTAATGTAGCTGTAGCCTTTGTCATCCTTTAAAAGAATGTTGTATTTTGGCCTATATTGTTTTATAAGCGAGCATTCAAGAACAAGTGCCTCAAACTCGCTGTCTGTAATTATAAAATCATAGTCGTATACGTTTGAAACCATCTTTGCAACCTTAGGCAGGTGGTCAGCATCTTTTCTGAAATAGGAGGATACTCTGTTGCGAAGGTTCTTTGCCTTGCCGATGTAAATAATGTCCTTGGCGCTGTTTTTCATAATGTAACAGCCCGGCCTGTCAGTCAGCTTTGCAGTCTTGCCACGAAGGTAGGGAAGCCTGTCGTTTATTGCCAGCATCAGTATCGCTCCTTTCTTTAGTGTTACAATAAAAGCACAATGCCCATAGTATAAGCATTGCGCTTTTTTGTTATTTTAAGCTCACAAGTACAATTTCGGACGGATTGAAAATTCTCAGCTTTCCCAGTCCCCTCGAAACAACCATGTTTGCACCGAACTTTCTGAAAACGCCCTCTGTAAAGTCAGGGAAGAAAACTCTCTCAGGTGAGAGCACACCCTTATGGGAAATAGGTATCCTTATAACACCGCCGTGCATGTGTCCCGAAAATACAAGGTCAGCACCCCATTTTTCGTATTCGTCAAACGGCAAAGGGGAGTGTGCTAAAAGTATCGAGAAAAGAACATCGTCATTCTTTCCGCAAAGCTCTGTTATCTCAGCTCTCGTAACAGGCGGAAGATTCTTAAAGCTTCCGTCAGGATTCTTGTAAAAGTATGACTCAAGTGCAAGTCCGTATATCTCGATTTTCTGGTTTTCTCTCTCAAGTATTTCCTTGGAGTTTACAAGCACATGAACACCGCAGGCAATAAGCTCCTCGCAAAGTGACTGTGTAACCTCTTTGTTGTCAACCTCGTGATTTCCCAGGGAATAATACACAGGAGCTATCTTCATAAGACGCTTCATAAGTAAAACCTTACGTGCAGTCTTCTTTTCGTGCCTTGAAATAAGGTCGCCTGTAAAGAAGATTATATCAGGATGTAAAGGCTTGATTTTAGAAATAAGCCTTTCATAATCCTTGCCGAATCTCTTTGTATGAAGGTCGGAAAGGTGAAGGATACGAAATCCTCTGAATTCCTTAGGCAAACTGCGGCAAGTGACCCTGTACCTTGTCACGCTGATTCTTGTGTTTTCTATAATGAGAAAAACAATCAGCAATACAGCAATAATAATAGCTATCTTCACCTGAAACCCTCCTTGCACACAATCTATCATTATAATTATACAATCTTTTATGAATAAATGCAAGTGTATTTTATACCCTCACATAAAAATAAAAACCTGACGGGGAATTTACCCGCCAGGTCTTGTAGAAAACTATTTTATAAGACATACCGCCGTAGCAGAAATACCAAGTCCCTCGCCTGTAAAGCCAAGCTTTTCTTCGGTTGTCGCCTTTACAGAAACGCAGGAGATGTCAATCCCCATAGCCTCTGCAAGCGTCTCTCTCATTTTCAGAATGTAAGGGGAGAGCTTCGGTGCCTGTGCGCAGATTGTAGAATCAACGTTTCCGATTTCGTATCCGTTCTCCTTGAGAAGCTTGACGCATTCCTTGAGAAGCATTATGCTGTCAGCACCCCTGTATCGCTCGTCTGTGTCGGGGAAGTGCTTGCCGATGTCACCTAAAGCACAAGCACCAAGAAGGCTGTCCATAATAGCGTGAGTAAGTACATCTGCATCAGAGTGTCCGAGTAAGCCCTTTTCATAAGGTATCTCAACACCGCCGATTATAAGTCTGCGGTTTTCTGTAAGCCTGTGTACATCATATCCGTGTCCTATTCTCATATGGTTATCTTCCTTTCGCAATACTCTCTGCAAGAGCAATATCCTCAGGAGTAGTAAGCTTAATGTTATCGTAGCTGCCGTTTGTTATCCTTGGCATAATCCCGATAGCCTCACAAAGAGACACATCATCTGTGTATTCCTTGTTTGAAGCCTTCGCACTCTCAAGCGAGAGCAGATATATTTCCTTGGCAATAATCTGAGGAGTCTGTGCCGCAAAAAGTGTCTCCCTTGCCGGTGTGTCAGTAACAACCATATCCTCAGCCTGCTTTATTGTGTCCTTTACAGGTACACATACAACCGCACAGCCTGTCTGCTTTGCATCACTTATACAGCTTCTTATAATATCAGCAGTAATAAAAGGTCTTGCACCGTCGTGTATGCAAACATAATCGCAATCCTCATCTGTCGCTGAAACTCCGTTTGCAACACTCTGCTGACGTGTGCTGCCGCCCTCAACAATATCAACAGGAGTAGAATAGCCCTCGTTTGAAATAAGTCTCTCAAGCTCAGTCTTTATGTCAGCCGATGCAGTAAGAACAATCTTCTCAATCTCTTCAAGCTTGTCAAAAGCATCAATTGTCCTCAGTATAACAGCCCTGCCGTCAATTTCGTGCAAGAGCTTGTTAAATCCCATTCGTGAAGAGCTTCCGCCGCAAGCAATAACCGCATTTACCTTGTTACCGCTTGGTATAGTAACAGAATTGCTCAGAAGCTTTTTCTGTCTGCCCCTGCTTATAGCCATTATCGAGTTTATAAAATCAACACTGCTCTGTTCAAAGCCCTCAGAGCTTCTTCCTCTTACAGCGTCAATAATCTGCTGCTCTCTGTTGCCCTGAAGAACAGGTGCGTTGGTACGCTTCTTTTCTCTCGCAACCTCATCGCAAATAGCCATTCTTTCTTCAAATAACCGCTGAAGCTCTATGTCAAGGCTGTCAATTTTCTCTCTCAATTCAGAAAGTCCCACAAAATTTCCTCCGTTTCATTGCAATATATTAATTATACAACATATCCGCAAATATTACAATTGAAATTGAAAAGTTTTTATGATAAAATAGCTTTAAGGTAATTTGATGATAAGGAGTGAGTATATATGATTTTCAAACAAATCACACTTTCAGTAGACTATGAAAAAGCAGGGCTTTCTTCAGAAGGCTGCAAGGCAACCCTCGACTGCTATGCCTATGACGTAATGCAGGAAACAGGCGAAAAGAAAAGACCTGCCGTCGTTATATGCCCGGGCGGAGGATATGATTATTGCTCAGAAAGAGAAGCTCAGTTTATAGCGCTTAAGTTCCTCGGTGCAGGTATCTGTGCTTTCGTGCTCAAGTATTCCTGTGTCAAGAAAAAATTCCCGACAGCTACCCTCGAGGCCGCCGCAGCTATGAAGTATGTCCGTGATAATGCAAAGGAATTTGATATAGACCCTGAGCTTGTGTTTATCGCAGGCTTTTCAGCAGGCGGACACCTCGCAGCATCAGTGGCTGTGTTCTGGGACAAGGACTTTATCTGTAAGCCTCTCGGCTGTACCCCTGAGGATATCAGACCGGCAGGACAGATTCTTTCGTATCCTGTAATCACATCTGGCGAATTCTGTCACGAAGGCTCAATAATAAATCTCATCGGAGAGGAACAGGACCCTCAGCTCAGAGAGCTCGTCAGCCTCGAAAAACAGGTTTCAGGCAAAACACCAAGAGCGTTTATCTGGCATTGCTCTGACGACGGCTGTGTACCTGTGCAGAACAGCCTTGTGTATATGAAATCGCTTATCGAACACGGCGTGCTCTATGAGTGCCATATCTACGAAAACGGTGGACACGGCCTCGGACTCTGTGACTTCAATACAGCGTCTTACGGTTGGGAAGGCCACTTCCAGCCTGTCGCTGCTCAGTGGGCAGACCTTGCAATTGATTGGGTAATGCGTCGTTTTACCCCTTTCACAAGACCATAGCTTCGTAAACTATGCCTCGTGAGAAAAAATCTTGCGAGGTGTAGTAATTTATATTGACATTTATGCGACTTTGTGATATTATTATTTACAGATTATTATCAGGGGGAATACTACTATGGAATGTAAAATCTGTGGTGCTTCGTATGAAGCAGGGGAAACAACTTGTCAGAATTGTGGCTGTGACCTTCCGAGAATGACTGTCCAGGAAAGAATAGCAGCCGAGAATGCGAAAATGCACGCAAATCTTGCAAACGCTCAGGGCTCACTTACCAGCGTCGATATGGCAAGACAAAGCCTTCTCGCAAGGGAAGAAGCCGACAAGAAGGTCTTTCTTGTTCTGAAGATTGTACTGATACTGTCGCTTGTTACATTCTTGCTTCCTTTCTTTGTGTATAAGTATGAAGGTATTTCAGAAGAAATCGCCGAAGGACTAAACGCAATTGTGGGTGAGGATATCTATGAAGCCAGCGAAGCAACTGATTTGTCAATGACAGGCTTTAACCTTATCACTTCGAAGGAATTCGAAACCGACCTTGGTATGATAACGATAGGAAGGAACATAGGCGTTTCTTTTGCATTCTTGTTTATGGCTGCAGCGGTTATCGTGGTGTTTCTCCCGATTTCAATTTATAATAAAATGAAAACGTGTACCTCGCTTTCAATAGGTGCGCTGATAGCTATTATCAGTGCGTCGCTGAATACTGCCGATGCTCTTATCAGAGATAGCTTTGGAGCAGGCTTTATATTGTTCTTTATTCTTTGTCTTGCATCAGCCGTGCTGTCAGCTTATATAAAAGCAACTGCATAATATATTTGAGCTTGAGGCTCTGTGTGTTTCACGCAGAGCCTTTTGTTTTGCCATGTCAAATTTCTACTTGATTTTTAACTGTAACTGTGTTATAATTACAGGGTTGAAAACTACCTACGCTCCCTTAGTTAAATGGATATAATAAACCCCTCCTAAGGGTTAGTTACAGGTTCGATTCCTGTAGGGAGTGCCATTTTCCCGATGTACAGTTTAAGTGCGTCGGGGATTTTGCTTTAACGGGTCTGAGAGGTGTTTTAAGTGAAAAAAACGTATATAACAACTATGCCGAATCATATAGGCGCATTCCTGAAAGCAAGCCGATGCTTTGCAGAGCTAGGTGTCAATATTACAAGAGTCAGCTATAACAAGGCAATTGATTCACATACTCTGTTTATTGACGCAGAGGGTAGTGCAGAACAGCTTGCAAAAGCAGATGAAGAGCTTGAAAAGATAGGCTATCTCCATAACGATAAAGCCGATAAAAGCATAGTTCTTTTAGAGTTTGAATTAAGGGATGTACCGGGTAGCGTAACCGACATCCTTGCCCTTATTGATGACTTTGACTTCAACATTTCGTATATAAGCTCTCAGGAAAACGGCACAGACTACCAGCTTTTTAAAATGGGACTGTTTGTCGATGACGCTGATAAAGTATCAAGCTTTATTTCTGAGGCAAACAAGCTGTGCAGAGTTAGGGTAATTGATTATAATCATACCGAAAAGATATTCGATAACAGCATTTTCTATAATAGCTTTGTATCTGAAATCGCAAAAAGTGTGGGTCTTACCGATGAAATGAAGGACAAGCTCCTCATAAATACAAATCTCGCTATGCAAACTCTCGACGAGCAGGGACTTTCACCGTACAGAACCTTTGACAGTATCGGACGATTTGCTCAGCTTCTTTCATCATGTAAGGGTGAAGCGTTCCTGCCTCGTATTACAAATCATAAAATAACAGATAGCACAGATATAGTCCTTATAGAACCACCCTGCGGAAGTAATACAGCTATTATAAAGCATAAAGATGAGGTGCTGTTTGTAGACTGCGGATATGCCTGCTATAAGGACGAAATGACAAGCATATTCAAAAAGCTTCTGCCTGACTTTGACAGTATGAAAAAGACAGTGCTCATTACCCACGCAGACCTTGACCACTGCGGACTCCTTCCAATGTTTGATGAAATAATAGCAAGTGAACGAAGTGCTCAGTGTCTTACAGCGGAGTATAACGGAGAAGACGGCTTCAGAGAGCGCAACAGACTCCATAAGCCGTATATCAACATCTGCAAAATTCTCACAAGCTATTATCCACCAGAACCTCACAAGGTTAAGACAATCCATAAGGGCAGAGAGGATATGACGATGCCTCTTGTACAAACAGGCTTTTATGACTTTGGTGACTTGCATTTTGAAGTGTATGAGGGTATGGGCGGACATCTTCCCGGTGAAATCGTGCTGATAGATTATGAGCATCATATCGCATTTACAGGTGATATATATGTCAATATAAAGGGCTATACTCCTGAGCAGGCAATGTATAACCAGTATGCTCCTATTCTTATGACTTCAGTTGATACCAACCCTACTCAGTGTGCCCTCGAAAGAGCAACAATTATGCAAAGACTCGGAGCAGGTGAGTGGCAGATTTTCGGAGCTCACGGTTATAAGAAGGATTATAACGTAAATACCGTAGCTAAAAATACAAAATAAAGAATAAAGCAGTACCGTTTTGTGCGATACTGCTTTTGCTTTTTGCCTACTGAAGCTTAGTGATAATAAGCTGTGCAGAAACAGGATTTGTTCCACCAGCCGATGGAGTCAGCGTTAATTGGGCTTCGTTACCTGCAGGGTTTCTGACTGTGAGAACAGATTCCTCAGCAGTAGTCTCTACAAGAGCCATTCCTACAATCTGCGATGTTTCCGTAGCTCTGCCTACAACTGTGTAATCAAGCTGTGCGCCGTTAAGAGTAAGAACAAGCTGTCCTGCCTCGTCAACACTTGCCTCAAACATAACCTGGTATATGCCTGGTGTAGAAAGAACAAACGAAGTGTCTGAACCTCTCGTGATATCTGTTCCAAAAGCAGGACCGTCCTGAGGGAATTCTACATCACCGCCAACTGCTACGGTAGTAGCGTTGTCAGGTGGCATTAATGCATAAAACTCAGCAAAGCTTGCTATTCCGCCCGGTTCACCGGCTGGTCCCTGCGGACCGGTTGCACCTACAGGACCCTGTGGTCCGGTCTCACCGATAGGCCCCTGCGGACCTGTTGCACCTGCAGGACCCTGTGGACCGGTCTCACCGATAGGACCCTGTGGCCCGGTCTCACCGATAGGTCCCTGCGGACCTGTTGCACCTGCAGGACCCTGTGGTCCGGTTGCACCTACAGGACCCTGCGGACCGGTCTCACCGATAGGACCCTGCGGACCGATTGGTCCCTGAGCACCTGTTGCTCCCGTAGCACCTGCAGGACCCGGAGGTCCGGGAGGACAGCTAACACAGTAGCTGTAATCAGGGAAGCAATTCTGACAGCTGTGTCTGCTGCTGACTGTACCATTGCGGTAGCTCTTAAAACAGCCGTTTTCGTTTTCGTACATAGTTTTTCTCCTCCTTATCATATTAGGCGAATATCTCCGCCTGCTCTATAATATGAAGAATCCTGTCGAATGACACAAAAACGCCCCGACTTTAAAATCGGGGCTGTCTTTTATTCAACTGCTACCCATATAGCAGGTCTTACCGCTGTGAGAGAGTGATTCTGAGACTTGTAGGTTTCATCAACGCCTCTGATTGTGGTGAATGCAGCTCCGACTGAGTGCGAGTCACGTAACCAGTACATAGCGTATGAAACTCCAAAGTAATCAGCAACGTATGCCTTGTTTGCAATAGCGTATTCAGTAGGTGCACAAGCCGTTGCTTCATAGTTGTCCTTGTCATATGTGTAGTAGGTGTTGTATTCTTCCTTACTGAGAACAAAAACCTTGTCTGTTGTCTCAATTGTGTGAGGTATGATAACAACCTCTCCGTCACCCGGATAGGTTACCTCGTCAGCAGATGAAGTGTGTGTAGTCGGTACAATCAAAGCCTGTTCCTGAGCTGAGAATGCTTCAACCAAGAAAGTCTCGTCAAGCCACTTTCTGAGAGTGCAGTCTTCCCATGTAGAGCCTGCGCTTGCAATGTTGTACGGCTGACAGTCAAGACAATACCTGCTCACAAGAAGTGCCTTACCGTCCTTGATGTCAAGAACCTCCCACTCAATAGCCTCTTTTCCGTTTGAGGTGTTGTTATCCTGCTCATAGCTTCCGAAGGTTATGTAGCTTCCCGCTGTAATACCCTCAAAGCTGATAGCCCCCGATGCGTTAGAGCTGTTGTAGTCAGGTGTAACTGCCTCAGATGATGAGTCCTGAGAACCAACTATTATGCTGCTTGAAGAACTGCTGTCCTTGTCGCTATCCTTGTTACTGCTTACTACAACTGCAGTAATTACGCCTCCTGCAACAACTGCTGCAGAGATTGCTCCGATGATTATTTTCGTTTTGATTGCACTTGCCATTGTCTTTCCTCCATGTGCAGACGGTGCATTTTTACCGCCCGGTCTCTCAAATTTAAACTTTGCAACCGACGAAGGAAGCTCTGTTGCCTGTACATCAAGCTCAAAAAATCTGTTAAAGAACAGAAGAGGTGCAACAGAGTGAAGCCGTATGCCTTCACTTTGCTCGTAGTTAACTACGCCCTCTCTGATTTTCTGCCTTGCAAGCCTCAGCCTTGACATTACTGTGCTTTCAGGACAACCCATTATTTTAGCAATTTCAGAAATTTCAAGACCGTTGTAATAGTACAGGATAATCGTCTGACGCTGAACAACCGTCAGCTCATTGTCAATGATGTTTTGAAGTATCTGACGTTTATCCTGCTCAAACAAGCTGTCATCGGACAAGAAATCCTCATCCTCAAGTGTCGATTCATCAAGCTCTGTGTAGCCCTTTTCGGAATTAAAGAATGCGTTGCACTTGTTTATCGCTATTCTGCATACCCAGGCTTTGAAGCTTTCAGGATTTTTAAGCTCGCCGATTCTCTCTAATGCGTAGATGTAGCTGTCCTGCATAATATCCTGCGCAACATCAGAACGTCCGGTAAGCTTCAGACAGGTGTAGTATACCGACTTTGCGGTTTCCTTGTAAAGCTCTCCGAAAGCGTCAGAGTCGCCGCTCTGTGCCTTCGTAATAAGGTCTTTAATCTCATTGCTGTTCATAATGACTTGCCTTTCTTCCTCGTCTGCTTATTAGGTAAATCTACAGTAGAGGATATTTAATAAAAACAAAATGTTAAAGTATTGTTTACAAAACATTCATAAAGCTGCTGTCAAAACGCCCCGACTGTGAAGCCGAGGCGTAGTTTTTATAGAAGGATAATACCCTTGTCAGCACATTCGTTCATCATGTCTGAGGGCCAGATTGAAACCTGAACCTCACCGATGTGTGCCTTTTCGAGAAGAAGCATGCAAAGTCTCGACTGACCTATGCCGCCGCCGATAGTAAGCGGAAGTGTACCGTCAAGTATCTTACTGTGGTACTCAAATCTGCTTCTGTCAGTAGCATCACAAGCCTCAAGCTGTGTCTTGAGTGACTGAGAATCAACTCTGATTCCCATAGATGAAATTTCAAGAGCATTCTGAAGAACATCATTCCAGAGAAGAAGGTCACCGTTGAGTGCCCAGTCATCATAGTCAGGTGCTCTGCCGTCGTGTTTTTCTCCATTGCTGAGCTTTCCGCCAATCTGCATAATGAATACAGTCTTGTGCTCCTTTGTGATAAGCCGTTCTCTCTCCTTTGCAGGAAGGTCAGGGTACATATCATAAAGCTCCTGAGAGGTGATAAAGAAAGGAGTATCACAGATGCTTCCCGAAAGCTGATGATATCTGAGATTGATTTTTCTCTTAGCGTATGCAATAGCCTTAACAATCGAGATAACAGTCTGCTTGAGGTACTCAACATTCCTGTCCTCAGCACTTATAACCTTTTCCCAGTCCCACTGGTCAACGAATATAGAGTGAATGTTGTCTGTGTCATCATCACGTCTGATAGCATTCATGTCTGTATAAATGCCTTCGCCAACGTTGTAGTGATATCTGTAAAGCGCCATTCTCTTCCACTTGGCGAGCGACTGAACAATTTCTGCCTCGTGGTCGATTTCCTTTATCGAAAACTCAACCTTTCTCTCAACACCGTTAAGGTCGTCGTTTATACCGCTTCCCTTGGCAACAAGCAGCGGAGCGGTAACCCTGTCGAGCGTAAGTGCAAAAGAAAGCACCTGCTGGAAAAGGTCTTTGATGTATTTGATAGCATGCTGAGTTTCTCTTAAAGTAAGAGCAGACTTGTATCCTTCTGGAATCTGTAAGGTTCTGGACATACAAAGTCATCCTTTCTTGATAATTTATAAGACAGCAGGGGATATATTATCTTATGCTGCCGACTGTTCTTGGGTAAAGTATAACGTCTCTGATGTTCGATACGCCTGTAACGTACATGATAAGTCTTTCAAAGCCAAGACCAAATCCACCGTGCGGAACAGAGCCGTACTTTCTCAGGTCAAGGTAGTCACCGTAAAGGTCAAGGTTCATACCTCTGTCCTGCATTGCCGCAACAAGCTTGTCGTAGTCTGCTTCTCTCTCGCTTCCGCCGATGATTTCGCCAACGCCTGGAACAAGAAGGTCAACAGCAGCAACAGTCTTGCCGTCTGCGTTCTGCTTCATGTAGAAGGACTTGATTTCCTTAGGGTAGTCAGTAACAAATACAGCCTTTTTAAATACCTTTTCGGAAATGTATCTCTCGTGCTCAGTCTGAAGGTCACAGCCCCACTCAACAGGGTACTGGAAGTCTTCGCCCGACTTCTTGAGAAGCTCAATAGCCTCTGTGTAGGTAACTGTCGCAAAATCGTGTGAAATAAGCTCCTCAAGTCTTGCGATAAGTCCCTTTTCAAAATGAGCGTCAAAGAACTTCATTTCGTTAGGGCAGGATTCAAGAACAGTCTTGATAACTGTCTTTATCATGTCTTCAGCAATCTCTATAATGTCAGGGAGCTCAGCAAAAGCAACCTCCGGCTCAACGTGCCAGAATTCTGCAAGGTGCTTTGGAGTGTTGCTGTTTTCTGCTCTGAAGCTCGGACCGAAGGTGTAAATCTTACCCATAGCCATAGCAGCAACCTCGCCCTCAAGCTGACCTGAAACAGAAAGACCTGCCTTCTTGCCGAAGAAGTCGTCTGCGTAGTATTCTGCCTCATCCTTGTACTTGTCAGTGTAGCCGATTGTTGTTACCTGGAACATTTCGCCCGCACCCTCACAGTCACTGCCTGTGATAAGCGGAGTGTTGATGTAAACGTAGTTGTGGCTCTGGAAGTAGTTGTGGATAGCCGCAGCCATTACAGAACGGATTCTCTGAACGGCATTGAATGTGTTTGTTCTGCCTCTTAAATGCGGCATAGTTCTTAAAAACTCAAGTGTGTGACCCTTCTTCTGAAGCGGATAGTCAGTAGGGCAGTCGCCGAGAATTACAATGTCAGAAGGCACAACACCGATTTCAACAGTGCCGTTTCTTCCCTCAACAACCTTTCCGCAAACCTTTACAGATGTGCCCACTCTTGGCTCCTTGTAATCAGCATTTTCAGCCTTGTCAACAACAATCTGAATGTGCTTGAGTGTAGTACCGTCGTTGAGCTCAATGAAAGCTACGTTCTTTGAGTTTCTCGCAGTTCTTACCCAACCGCATACAGTAACATCCTGACCGATGTACTGAGCGTTTTCAAATATCTCTCTGATGTCTGTGTGTTTCATAGTACAATATTCCTTTCATAATGTGTTTTTTTGCAATAAAAAAACTCCTGTCCCTTAAAAAATAGGACGGAGCAGAAACTACCCGTGGTGCCACCTAAATTACCGCATATGCGGTCTCTCTTACACTCTTATATAGTGCTTTCCGTTTAACGCACGGCAACGACGCACCTACTGATTGCAAACGCAACGTTCAGCTTGCTGCTCAGGAGTGTTATTCGCAAGGTCTCTGCTGCACGGTTTTCACTGTCCCGTACTCACTTTGAGTGAGCCTCCCTGTTACTTCTCTCCGTCAAGGCATTTTTAGGCATATTAAAATACGAGATAATTATACCACCCTTTTTTTGTTCTGTCAAGTGAAATCTTCTCTCTTGTTTGACATTTAAAGATTACCGTGCTATAATACCTTCTAAATTATAATCATAAGGAGAAAAGAATGCTTGCTCTAAAGAGAATAAACTACGAGGATAAAGAAAAGCAGTACCTTTTTGTCAAGGATATCCCGTACGACGAAAACGGCTTTATAAATGAATACTCAGGAATAAGCAAGGAAGAATTTGAGTCGAAGGCAATCCCGACTCTTATCGCACACGAGAAGGGCGAGTGTCTGCCCGAAGGCTATGTTCCCGAAACATACTATTTCCTGTGGGACGGCGATACAATAGTCGCACAGTTCAGATTAAGACACTACCTCTGTGAAAGCCTCGTAAACGGTGCAGGTCATATCGGTTACTATGTCGGCAAGAAGTTCAGGGGCAGGGGATACGCAACAAAAGGTCTTGCACTTCTTTTGCAGGAAGCAAAGAGCATTGTCCCCGAGGATGAGTATTATCTCAGAGTCAATAAGGATAATACGGCTTCACTTTCCGTTATGCTCAAAAACGGCGGATATATCCACCACGAGGACGACAGCAAAATCTACGTCAGAATAAAGAAATAAAAACAAGGGTACTGAGTGTTAAGCTCAGTACCCTTTGTATTTTAGTATTCGCAAAGCTTCTTGTCAATGTATTGCGGAAGTGTAAGTCCAGAGCGCTTGCATTCTCTTAAAAGCTTCTCGCAAATACCGTTCATCTTCTTTGAAGTGCCGATGAAGAGCTTGTAAATAAAGTACTCAAATACTCCGAGTATGCCAATGAAGAGGAGTACCTCCCAAATTTTATCACCGCTTATTCCGTTTGAAACACCTGCAGAGATTATCAGAATAACGAATATTATATCCATAATAACTTCAAAAACCTTGTTTGCCTTATTGTCCTTTTCAATAACGGTTATGAAGCTCTCTTCCGTTGTCTTGCCCTTTTTGAGAAGTCTTTTGTAGCGTCCCTGCCAGCCCTGTAAAATAGCCTTTTCGTAGGTCTTGTTCTCCTGCTTTCGGTAGTAGCTGTCCTTCTTAATCTTCTTTGAAAGATTCTTAACAGTGCCGTAGGTCTTGTAGTTTATTACAAGCTTTACAACAGAGTAAATAACACAGTATACAGCCGCAACAAGTGCTACTATCCAGCTTTTTGCCATAATAGAAATGCCCAGAGAAGCCGTCGCAAATATTGCAACCAGCCATAATACAATAAGTATACCGTTTGCGATATCTGCACGTTTTTTGTTTTTTGTAACCAGTGGTGCAATGAATACAGCCGATACAGTCATAAAACCGATTCCGAGTCCAAACCCTACGAGGTATGCACCGATGTTCACTTCTATCCTGAATGCTTCCGATACACTTTCGCTCGCCATAAGTATGCATATAAGCTCAAAGACAAACGCGACCAAACATCCTCTGAAAAGTATCTGCGGTATCTGTAAAAGTCTCGATTTGAACGTCAAATCCGAAAAATACTGCTCGCAGAACGCCGACAAATCCTTGCCCACAATCTTTGAAGCAGGCTTGCCGTCCTCCTGTGCGGTAAGAAGCATCTCGTAAAGGTCATAAAGCCTTTCGTTTACCGCCTCGTCTGAATAGCCCTTCGCCTGAGCGTAGGACATAACAATAGTCATAGTGTTACCGTATTCGCCGGTCAATTCATTGTCAAAAGTCAAAATATCCATATCAATCCCTCGTATCAATCATATAAAATATTCTGTGCAAGCCTCGTAATTTCGCTGTATCTTTGCTTGAAATCGTTAAGTGCCACAATACCCTCATCGGTGATAGAGTAGTACTTGCGTATAGGTCCAAGAGGGGATTTCGCCTTTCTGCAGGAAATATAACCGCCCTTGTCAAGTCTTGTGATTATAGGATAAAGCGTGCCCTCGCCAATGTCCTCAAAGCCTGTCTTTTCAAGCGCATCAAGAATTTCATAGCCGTAGGTTTCACCCTTTGCAATAATGCCAAGAACACAGCCCTCTAAAATACCCTTCATAAGCTGTGCATTATCCATCAAATCACCCCTTTGAAATTATATTATCCGGATAGCTACTTTGCAATCCAAAGTAGCTTGACATAAGTATAGCACAGCTACTTTGCATTGTCAAGTACCTGTGCTATATTTTTTTGAAAAACTATTCTGCGTCAATTTCAATTATAACGTATTCGCTTACACAGCCCGTCTTGAAAGGAATTGCCCAGCCGGAAATCCCCGACGTAACAATAAAATCTGTGTCGCTCCTTCTCTCATAGCCGTAAACCTTGTCGTTAGCACCGATAAGTAAGCCAACATATCCGGCAGGGAAGATGTGTCCGCCGTGAGTGTGTCCCGATAAAACAAGGTCAGCGCCGGCTTCTTCAATCGCATCATAATCATTAGGCTGATGGTCAAGGACAATAGTGTACATAGAAGAATCAATACCTGCAAGCAGCTTTGAAATATCCTGCCTGTCCTCGTCTGAACGGTCCTTCCTTCCGATGATGCAAAGCTCGTTTTCTATGTTTATAACCTCATCCTCAAGAATAATAACTCCGTTTGCGGAAAGCTCGTTTCTCAGCTCCTCGTCAGTAAATGCAATGCTGTCAGAGTAGCCCTTGTCGTGATTTCCGTAAACATAGTAAACACCGTATGTCGCCTCGAATTCACCGAGAGCCTCGCAGGCCGAAATCATATCTTCCTTGTCTGAGCCGTCATCAACAAGGTCGCCGACAATAAACAGCAAGTCAGGCTTTTGCTCCTGTATTTCAGACAGTGCCTTCGCAAAAGCTTCCCCGTCAAGAGTAACACCCATGTGTGAGTCTGCAATCATAGCAATCTTTATGTCATCAGTCAGCTTGTCTGTCGATACCGAGTAATCAGTTCCTATCACATTGTGAGCGTTGTACCAGCCGTATGAAAAGTATATGATTAGCAGTACAGCGGTCGCAGCAGCACGTATCTCAGCACAAAGCTCCTTTTTGGAAAGCTTCTTTACGATAAAAGCTATCAGGTCAGTTACCGCCCATACAAGAATTATGTGAAGCACAAGCACAACTGCCGTGAACATTCCGAAAATAAGTCCGAGTATGACGCAAAGCAATATAACAGTCCCGATTGAAACTGCCCAGCCGAGCTTCTTGCTTTTCTGTGAGAGCTTTTCTATAGCCTTGAGCTTTTTGATTCTTCCCGCAAGATAAAAAGCACCCGCACCGCAAAGAAGCATAAGAATAAGAAAAAGCATTGCCCAGAACAATTTATATCCCTCCAAATCAGCTTGTCTGCTTGTTGCAATATAGTATAGCATATAAAATAAAAACTTTCAATCTGAAGTATTATTTTTGTCGAAAAAGGTTGCAACAAATAAAGAAATGAGCTATAATAATTTTATTACGTAAACAAGTCGTGGAGGTGCTGCAATATGTCATACGTTGACAGCAGAATCAAAAGAATTATCATAACAGAGGACGAAATCAGGAGTGCGATAAAGGAAGCAGGAAAGAGAATCACCGAAAAGTATTACGGAAAACCGCTCCTGCTCGTCAGCATATTGAACGGTGCGTTTGTCTTTATGTCAGACCTTTGCAGAGCAATTGATGCTCCGCTGGAGATTTCATTTATGTGTGCAAAGAGCTACTACAATTCAACCTCGTCTTCCGGAAATGTCAATATAACAATGGATATTTCCCAGGACATCTCAGGCTACCACGTTATTATCGTTGAAGATATCGTGGATACAGGAAGAACACTCAGCGAGGTAGTGAAGATTTTAAATGCAAGAAATCCGCTCTCACTGGAGGTAGTGACACTTCTTGATAAGCCGGACAGAAGAGTTGTCGACTTTGACCCCGATGAAGCGCTTTTCACAATCCCTGACTATTTCGTAATAGGCTACGGACTCGATTGTGGTGAAAAGTACAGAAACCTGCCATATATCGCAGAGTATAACGAGGAGGCCTAACAATGTTTGAAAAGCTATTTAAACTCAAGAAGAATAATACTACAGTAAAAACTGAAATTACAGCAGGTATCACAACCTTTATGACAATGGCGTATATCCTCGCTGTAAACCCAAGTATCCTCGGTGAATCGGGTATGGATGCAACAGCCGTGCTCCTTGCAACCTGTATAGCATCCTTTATGGGAACACTCCTTATGTCACTTCTTGCAAATCTCCCGTTTGCCCTCTCAGCAGGTATGGGACTCAATGCGTTCTTTACATACACGGTTGTGCAAGGCTTCGGCTACGACTGGCGAGTTGCCCTGCTTGCAGTGTTTGTTGAGGGTATAATCTTCATTGTCCTTTCGCTTACAAACATCAGAGAAGCTATATTCAATGCAATTCCGCTTACTCTGAAAAACGCAGTTTCCGTAGGTATCGGTCTTTTTATCGCATTCATAGGTCTCCAGAATGCAGGAGTTTCAGTAGGTAATTCCTCAACACTCGTAACAATAACAAGCTTTACTGATGATTTCAGAACACAGGGTATCTGTGCACTCCTCGCATTAATAGGCGTTCTCATCACATCTGTCTTATATATCAAGAAGGTTAAAGGCTCAATCCTTATCGGTATCCTCGCAACATGGCTTATGGGTATCATCTGTGAGCTTACAGGAGCATATGAGCCGGATGCCGCAGCAGGCTTCTATTCACTTTTGCCTGAATTCAAAATGACCGATTTTTCAAAGCTCTCCGAAACAGTAGGTCAGTGCTTTAAGGCAGACCTTGACGGCGTAGGCGTGTTCAACTTTATTGTTATCGTGTGCTCGTTCCTGTTTGTTGACTTGTTTGATACACTCGGAACACTTATCGGTGTAAGTGCTAAGGCGGATATGCTCGATAAGGACGGAAAGCTCGAAAAGATTAAGCCTGCACTTATGGCTGACGCTCTCGCAACAACAGCAGGCGCAGTGCTCGGTACATCAACAACTACAACCTTCGTTGAATCATCAGCAGGTGTAGCAGAGGGCGGAAGAACTGGTCTTACATCACTTACAACAGCGGTCCTGTTCCTCGTTTCAATGTTCTTCGCACCTATTTTCACAGCAATCCCATCGTTCGCAACAGCTCCTGCACTTATCGTTGTCGGCTTCCTTATGTTCAGCAACATAACACAGCTCAAGCTTACTGAGGACAATTACGCCAAGGCAATTCCTGCATACCTGTGTATCATCGCAATGCCTCTGCTTTACAGCATCTCTGAGGGTATCTCAATCGGTATAATCTCGTATGTTGTGCTCAACCTTATCTGTAATAAGGGCAAGGATATAAAGCCGCTTATGTATGTGCTCGCAGTCCTGTTTGTGCTCAAGTACATATTCCTATAAAGCAGGGGATTAGCCCCAATAATAATACAAAGCCAAGAAGGTGGTAACAGATACCACCTTCTTTTTGTATACAAAAAAGCACCCTTTGCTTCAGAGTGCTTTTATATGTTATTTAAGCCGTCGGATTGTTTACTATGCCTATGAATAGCGGTGAGCCTGTCTCACTTACTATCTCAAAAATGAACGGCCTGTCAACTGTGAAATCTACCTTGTCCTCCGGCATTGCAGAGCGATCAAGTATAAGTACAGTCATAGCAACAGCCTTACAGCCTTCTTCATCAATCATAACCCTGGCATCCTGCTTGGCTTCTGTAAGAGCAATGTTCTCAGCCTCAGTAAGCCTCGAGAAATCCGCCTTTGAAGAATCAAATATGTCGGTTATGCCAAGCTCTCTCAGTCCGTCCCTGAGGTCAATGTCAGAGGATACGTCAAACTTGGGAAGAGCTAAATTTATCTGTGCGTATTTCGAGTTTTCGTAGCTTCTTCTGTCGAGCATAAAAGAGAGCGCCTGCTCATCATAGATAAGCTCCTGCGGTGAAATCCCTTCGTCAGGAAGAATAATTCTCATCTCTCCGTTGTTTTCAAGTGGCAGACTTATAGAACCGAACTTGTCTCCCCAGTAGTAGCTGCCAAGATTTCCCGAACGCATAAATTCACAGGTTACATCTCCGTCAACCGAGTGAAATGTTTTGTCTGTAGTGCTGTTTTCACTGAACTTGTGCTCCCACTTACCGCTGTAATTAACAGTAGAAGCAATAGCCAGAATCATCTGGGGGTCCATCTCGATGCCTGATACGTAATCTGAAAGCAAGCCGTCTGTCTGATTGTTCAGCCAGTCCTGAAAAAGCTTGTTGTATTCATCGGTTGCAGGGTCTCCGCTGAAAACCGATGAGTAGTAGTTTTTTGCAACAGCGTCAAGTGTCTCCTGGTTGTAGCTTGAAAATTCGTTTGTCCAAAGCGAGTTTGCAAGAATGCACTTTGCCATTCCGTCATCCATGTAGTTTGCAAGCCACATGGATTTTGCGTTCTGACGCAGCTCCTCAATGCTCTCCTGAGAAAGAACATCAAGTATCTGACTCTGTGAGTTTCCGTCTGTTATCTCTGCCGACATCGCAAGCGCCATGTAAAGACTGAGAGGGGAGTAGATAACATTCTCATTTTCCGCCCCTGTAAGAAATACCTTTGAGCTGTTTAAAAAGAAGTCGTCAAAGCCGTCCCTGTAGCCGTCAGGCTGGTCGTGAAGCTCGTGAACCGCATCACTCCACTGTTTGTATTCGTCATGTCCATCTTCCGACGGGTAAGAGGGAAGCTGTGGATAAACAGGCGACGCAAGAAGCATATAGCTGTCCTTGTAGTCCGTGTCAGTAGCAGACGATGTAAGCTTTGAGCTGTCTGTTCCGGATGTTTTGATTTTATCGTTAGGACGTAGTATCATAGCACATACTAAAACAATTGCCGCAACAGAAACTGACGCAACCGCCGCCCACTTGATTATACCGCTTTTCTTTTTCTTCGTCGGAATCTCCGGGATAAGCTCCTCGTCAATATCTCCGATAGCGTCAAGTAAAATATCTCTGTTTTTCATACTAATTCACCTTCCTTTTCAAGATACTCTCTGAGCTTGTTTCGGGTGCGTTTCAGCATCATTTTTACAGCACCCTGTGAAAGTCCGTAGTACCCTGCAATCCTGTCAATAGGTATCATGTACCAGTATCTCAGAAGAAAAATATCTTTGTTCTTCTGCGGAATGCTTGAGAGAAAATCAGAAAGAAGCTCACGAAGAGCAAGGCTGTCTTCAAGCCGTGCCTGTTCGCCAATGCATTCGCCCAGCTCGTCAAGACAAAGCTTAAGCTGACCTGCGCCGCTTTTCTGCGAATGTTCCTTTCTGTATCTGTCAATAGCAAGATTTCGTGTGATTTTTCCAAGGAATACAGCCAGCCTGCCCGGCTTTTTTGGCGGAATTGAATTCCAGGCACGAACCCAAGTGTCGCTCAGACATTCCTCTGCATCTTCATTTGAATGAAGAATGTTTGAAGCAATAGCTTTGCAGTATGTACCGTACTTTTTCTTGCTCTGCACGATAGCATCTTCGTCTCGTTTCCAGTAAAGCTCAATAATGCGACTGTCCTCCATAAAAATCACCCCCATAGACCTTCTACTAATATAGACGTAAAATGTATTTGAAAAGTAACTCTTTTAAAGATTATAACATACCAAACAGCCCTTCGCAACAAAAAACACTCCCTTAGCTCTGTCAAAGAGCAGGGGAGTGAAATTAGTTTGACTATATTGAGAATTGGTATGTAGCTTGTCAGTTTGATAAATTGTAATTTACTCAGTCAGTAATCTTTCAGTTTCTTCCATATCCTTTTCAATCAGCGGACGCATACTGTCTTTGTACTTCGATAAATCAGCACCATGAAAGCAGGATAGTATCCTTGGAATGTATTGTGGCTTTGCCATACCCACTTGTACAAGAGCCTTAATGCATTGTCTGGCAGTAATCGGTTTTTCGTCCGTAATATGAGCCAGATAATCTTCGAGAATTGCATCGAAACGATTTTCATCATCCCACTGTGCATTTGCGGCAAGAATATACAACAC
>JAFQLH010000022.1 GCA_017396665.1 Oscillospiraceae bacterium
AACAGGCCTCGTTGTTGAATGCCAGGACGAAAGAAGCCAGCATAAGAACAAGGAAAAGGCTATGCGTGTTCTCCGTTCAAGACTCCTTGAGGAAAAGCAGAGAGCACAGAGTGATGAAATCGCTTCAGTAAGACGTTCACAGGTAGGTACAGGTGACCGTTCTGAAAGAATCAGAACCTACAATTACCCTGAAGGAAGAATCAGCGACCATAGAATCGGTCTTACAATCTACCGCCTCGAGTATATACTCAACGGTAACATCGACGAGGTTGTAGACGCACTCGCTACTGCCGACCAGGCAGCTAAGCTTTCAGCACAGGAAGAAGCGTAATATAATGCAGAAAAAGTTTAAGACAAAGGTTTTGTCTTGCAGTGACGAAGATATAAAAATAGCTGCACAGCTTATTTGCAGCTCACAGGTCGTCGGTATGCCAACTGAAACTGTGTATGGTCTGGCCGCAGATGCGACCGATGCTGTCGCAGTAAGCAGGATTTTTGTAGCTAAGGGCAGACCTTCGGATAATCCGCTTATCGTCCATATCAGTAGTATGAGTATGCTTTCTGATATCGTTGAGGAAATCCCTGAGCTTGCAGTAAAATGTGCAGAAGCTTTCTGGCCGGGACCACTTACTATGGTCTTGCCAAAGAAAAATATAATCCCACCTGTGACAAGCGGCGGCTTGGATACAGTAGGTGTAAGATTCCCGTCTGATGAAACTGCAAGAAAGCTTATTTCCTTCAGCGGAAAACCACTTGCAGCACCCTCTGCAAACCTTTCGGGAAGTCCAAGCCCTACAACCGCAAAGCACGTGCTTGATGATATGAACGGCAGAATACCTGCAATAATCGACGGCGGAAGCTGTAATGTAGGCGTAGAGTCAACCGTAATCAGCTTTGACGGCGATGCAATAAGACTTTTAAGACCCGGATTTGTATCTGTTGAAATGCTGAGTGAAATCACTGAGAATATCATAATTGATAAGGGTGTACTCGAGCAGCTCGCCCTTAACGCAAAGGTTTCTTCACCGGGAATGAAATACAAGCATTATTCTCCTAAAGCTGATATATATATTATTAAGAGTGATTATGATAGCTTTGTGCGTTACGTTAATGAAAATAAGCAGAGCGGCGACGCAGTTATGCTTTTTGATGGCGAAGCTGAAATTGATGAAGTGAAAACCGTGTTTTACGGCGAAACCTCACAGCAGCAAGCCCAGCGTGTCTTTGGTGCACTCAGAGAATGTGACGAAATAGGTGCAAAGCGTGTGTTTGCACGTTGCCCGTCAACAGAGGGCGTTGGACTTGCCGTGTATAACAGATTACTAAGAGCAGCAGGCTTTAAACTTATTGAATTGTAAAGAGGAGCATTTTATGGGCTTTCTATTTGGTGACAAGAAAATAACCCCGAAGCGTGGCACAATTGCTGTCGTCGGACTTACAGGTCAGAGCGGTTCGGGTAAAACTATGGTCAGCGACTACCTCGGTGACTGTGGTTATTCTATAATAAATGCCGACCTCGTCGCAAGAGCCGTAACAGTAAGAGGCAGTGCGTGTAACAGAGAGCTCTCAAAGCTTTTCCCTGATTGCGTTAATGAGGATTTGGAGCTCGACAGAAGAAAGCTCGGCTCAATCGTATTTAATGACAAGGAAAAGCTGTCCCTTCTGAATGACACAATCTTTCCGTATATCAATGAGCTTATAGAAATTGAAATACGTGAGTTTGAGCAAATGGGAAGTAGTATCGTTATTCTCGATGCACCGACACTTTTTGAAGCAGGTGCAGATAAGCACTGCGATATGATTATCAGCGTCATTTCTGACGATAATCTTAGAGAGAACAGAATTATAAAGAGAGATAATCTCCCAAGAGAACAGGTGAGTGCCCGCTTTGCATCGCAAAAGCCCAAAAGCTTCTTTGTAAAGCATTCTGACTATGTAATCGAAAATAACGGTACAAAGGAAGCTCTGCTCAATTCGGTTAAGTCTCTGTTTGATAAGATTAAGGAGCAGTTTAATGTCTGATAAACAAAAGAAACGTCGCAGCTTACTTTCAGTGGCTCTGTTTCTTGTTGCGGTTGCGGTATTTCTTGTCGGACTGGTGTTTGTAATTCGCCAGCTCGCATTTCCAAAAGCCTATGAGTCAATCGTGCAGGAGTACAGCTCGTATTATGAGATAGACGAGAATTTTATATTTGCCGTAATAAATACAGAAAGCGGCTTCGATGAAAACGCCGTGTCTGATGTCGGTGCAAGCGGTCTTATGCAGATAATGGAGGATGCGTTCCTGTGGACAAAAAAGCACCTTGACGCCGTCCACACGGATATAAGCTATGAGGATATTATGTCACCTGAGTATAACGTGGAGTACGGCTGCTGTATGCTTTCGTATTACTATGAAAAGTATGATTCGTATGAGCTTTCAGCCGCAGCTTATCACGCTGGTACAAATCAGGTAGATAAGTGGATTGCAGAAGGAGTAATCTCTATCGATGATTTTGACTGCGACGATATACCGTCTGACGCAACATCGCATTATGTGAAAAAAGTAATGAGAGCCTACAAGGCTTATGAATACCTATACTAATCTAAGGAGCTGAAAACAATGGATTGTGAAAAGACAAAGGCTGAGCTTTTGAAGGAAAAGCTCTTCAGTGTAAAGAAAAATGCATATCTTGAAATGTCGGAAAATGAAATCGACGAGGCTTATGATTTCTGCGAAGGATATAAGGATTTTCTGACAAAGGCGAAAATCGAAAGGGAATTTGTAACTGAAACAATCGCAAGAGCACAGCAGATGGGCTTTTCTGAGTTCGACAGAAGCAGAAAGTATGCACCGGGCGAGAAGTTCTATGTAGTCAACAGAGGAAAGGCTGTTATTCTCTGCGTAATGGGTTCAAGACCACTCACAGACGGAATCAGACTTACCGCTGCTCATATTGATTCGCCAAGACTTGACCTCAAACAGCATCCGCTATATGAGGATAAGGAAATCGCACTTTTCAAAACCCACTACTACGGCGGAATTAAAAAGTACCAGTGGTCTACTGTACCTATGAGTCTCCACGGTGTTGTTATTCGTGAAGACGGTACAAGTGTCGATGTAAATATAGGCGAAGACGAGGGCGACCCACAGTTCTGTGTCTGCGACTTGCTTATTCACCTCGCAGATGAGCAGATGAAGAGACCTGCCGCAAAGGTTATAACAGGTGAAGAGCTTAATCTCCTCGTCGGCTCAAGACCATTCAAGGACGATAAGGCATCTGAGCTTGTAAAGCTCAATATCCTTAATATCCTCAACGAAAAGTACGGAATAATCGAAGATGATTTCATCTCCGCAGAGCTTGAAGCAGTGCCTGCATATAAGGCAGCAGACGTAGGCTTTGACAGAAGTCTTATCGGTGGCTACGGTCAGGACGATAAGGTTTGTGCTTATACTCAGCTCGAAGCAATTATGGAAATCGATAAGCCTGCTTACACCTGCTGTGCAGTCTTTGCCGACAAGGAGGAGATAGGCAGTACAGGTAATACAGGACTCGAAAGCTCGTTCCTTAAGTATTTTATTTACCGTCTTGCTGATGCATACGGACTTAGCGGAATTGATGTTATCTCTGCTACCGAAGCACTCTCTGCTGATGTAAACGCTGCGTTTGACCCAACATTCCCGGACCCTATCGACATAAGAAACGGTGCAAAGCTTAACTATGGCGTCTGCGTTACAAAGTATACAGGTGCAAGAGGTAAGTCCGGCACCTCCGATGCCTCTGCTGAGTTTGTCGGAAAGGTCAGAAAGCTCCTCAATGACGGTAACGTTAAGTGGCAGACAGGTGAGCTCGGAAAGGTAGATGCAGGCGGTGGAGGAACTGTAGCAATGTATCTTGCGAACCTCGATATCGACGTAATTGATGTCGGCGTACCTGTCCTCTCGATGCACTCTCCATTTGAAATTACTTCAAAGGTTGATACCTATATGGCTTATAAGGCATTCAAGTGCTTCTTTGAAGAAAGATAAGATAATAAGCCTCGCCCCTTCCAAAAGGAAGGGGCTTTTTGTGTCGTAAAATTAATGTATGCAGGCTTGTCAAATCGACAATATAATTATTACTGAGGATTTATAATAAGTTCGGAAGTGATGATATGCCAAAAATCTATCTCGATGTCCTTTTCATTGTAAACTTCGTTATCTGCTTTGTTTCAATTGATATAGCCTGCCATATTCTCAAACTTAAAGCCTCACTTAAAAGACAGCTTTTCGGTGCGCTTGTAGGTGCAGCTTCTTCGGTGTCTGTTGTAGTAACCGGTGCAGTGCTTGTGATTTGTATAAAGCTTGTTTTTCTCATCCTTTCTGCACTTGTTGCCTTTGGTTGCAGAACTATAAAACGACTGTTTAAGTATAGCACGGTACTACTGTACATAAATGCAGTTATCTTAGCTTTTGTATATCTGCTGTGGTATCTCAGCAGAACAAAAAGAATATTCATAATAAACTATACCATCTATTTCGATGTTTCGCTTTTGTCACTCTGCTTTTCTGTAATTCTTGCCTATACATTGATTTCACTTGCCGATAGTATATTAAGCTACCGTAAGGTTAAAAACGAGATTTATTCACTCAGCGTTAAAATCAAAGATAAAAGCTTCAAGCTCAGATGCCTCGTCGATACAGGAAATCTGCTTTGTGATATCAATAACGGAAAACCTGTTGTCGTGTGTAAAAGCAACAGTATGACCAAAGCGTTTCTTGAAACGAATAATATACCTGTGGGTTTTCGTCTGATACCTTATAAAACTGCAGGCGATATGTCATTGATAAATGTCATTACGCCACAGAAAGCTCTGCTAATGAATAATCTTGGCGAAACAAAAGAGCTTGACGTCAGTATAGGTGTTGCAGATGAAGACGAGCAGGAGATAGCTATTATAAACCCAAGACTGATAGTGTAATAAAGGAGATTGCTATGAAACTTATCGAAAAGCTTATATCAAAAATCAAACGGCTCATTGCCTGCACGCAGGAGCTTTACTATATCAACGGTCCCGAATCACTTCCGCCGCCTCTTACTAAAGAGGAAGAAGAAAAAGCCTTTGAGCTTCTCCGTACAGATGAAAAGAAGGGAAGAGAGCTGCTAATAATACATAACCTCAGACTGGTTGTCTATATAGCAAAAAAGTTTGAAACAACAGGTGTAGGAATCGAAGACCTTATTTCAATCGGCACAATTGGACTTATAAAAGCCGTAAAAACCTTCTGCCCCGAAAAGAATATAAAGCTTGCAACCTATGCCTCAAGATGCATTGAAAACGAAATACTGATGTACCTGCGTAAATCCTCACAAACGCGAAAGGAAATCTCAATCGACGAGCCACTGAACGTAGACTGGGACGGAAACGAGCTTTTGCTTGGTGATGTGCTTGGAACTGACGACGATATAGTTATTAGAAATCTTGAGAACGAAACCGAAAAAACCCTGCTTCTCAGAGAGGTCGAGGAGCTTCCCGAAAGAGAAAAGCTTATAATGAAAATGCGGTTCGGACTCTGCGGCTATAAAGAGAAAACACAGAAGGAGGTCGCCGATGAGGTCGGAATATCTCAGTCGTATATCTCAAGACTTGAAAAGAGAATACTCAAGCATATTAAATTAAAGCTTGAGAAGCTTTGCTGAAATAAAAGAGCCTGAGCAATTTGCCCAGACTCTTTTGTTTTATAACCAGAACTTATATACAAGAAATACCGCTAAAGCAATCTGAAGTACAAGCATTACAGGTACACCGACGAAGAATTGTACATGCTTTGTCTTGTGGCGGAATACCTTCATTCCCAGAAAAGCACCGAGTGCACCGCCGAAGAAAGCTATTCCTAAAAGTGTAGCCTCAGGGATTCTCCAAGCACCGCTCTTTGCCTTGCTCTTGTCAAGTCCGTACATAAAGAATGCGATGATGTTTATTGCTAAAATAACGCCTATGATAATAAGCTTCATATGTAACACCTCCAATGTCTATACCTTGATTATAGCACACTGCTTCACGTTTGGCAACATAAACTAAAAGAAGCTTAAAACAAAAAGGGTACCGGAAAACCGATACCCTTAAGTGATTTATTAACCGAAGTACTTAACACCGTTAGCAAAAATGTGCTGGTCCTTGTTGCCCGGAACGTTCTTGCATACGTTGTCACCGATACGCTCAGAGTGACCCATCTTACCGAGAACACGTCCGTCAGGTGATGTGATACCTTCAATTGCATCAATAGATGTGTTAGGATTGCAGTGAATGTCGTAGGTTGGGTTGCCATCGAAATCAACATACTGTGTAGCAATCTGTCCGTTTGCAGCAAGCTGTGCGATTTCTTCAGCAGTAGCAACGAATCTTCCTTCGCCGTGTGAAATTGCAATGCTGTGAATGTCGCCGACATTTGTATCAGCAAGCCAAGGAGACTTGTTAGAAGCAATTCTTGTGTTTACCATCTTAGACTGGTGACGGGCAATTGTGTTGAATGTAAGTGTAGGGGAATCGTCACGCATATCTCTGATTTCGCCGTAAGGTACAAGACCAAGCTTGATAAGTGCCTGGAAGCCGTTGCAGATACCGAGCATAAGACCGTCACGGTTCTTGAGAAGCTCGTGAATAGCCTCTGTGAGCTTTGGATTCTTGAAGAATGCTGTAATGAACTTACCGCTTCCGTCAGGCTCGTCACCGCCGGAGAATCCGCCGGGGAGCATAACAATCTGAGACTGCTTGATTCTCTTTTCAATCTCGTCAACAGATTCGCTAATCTGCTGTGCAGTAAGATTCTTGATAACGAATATATCAGCGATTGCACCCGCACTTTCAAATGCTCTTGCAGTGTCGTATTCGCAGTTTGTACCGGGGAATACAGGGATGAGTACTCTTGGCTTTGCAATCTTGATAGCAGAAGTCTTTCTCTCTTCAGCAGCAAAGCTGTATGTAGCAGGAGCAATCTTAGGCTGCTTTACCTGTGTCGGATATACAGGCTCAAGCTTTGAATGCCAGAGAGCTTCAATTTCTGCAAGGTCAACTGTGTAGCCGTGTGTGATAACCTTGTATTCTTCAATTGTTTCACCGATAACTCTTTCGTTTGTCTCTACACCCTCAGCAAGTTCAATTACAAAGCTGCCGTAGCAAGCTCTGAACAGCTCAGCAGGGGATACAAAGTCAGTGAACTTAAAGCCGATTCTGTTACCGAATGCCATCTTGGCGATTGCCTCGGAAATACCGCCGTAAGCAACGCTCCAGCAGGAGAGTACCTTGCCATCAGCAATGAGTGCCTCAACCTTGTCAAATACAGAAAGAACACTCTTGAATACAGGAAGTCCGTTTTCATCATATTCAGGCTTGATGTAGATAACCTTAGAGCCAGCCTTCTTGAATTCCTGTGAAACTATATTGTCTGTGTTTGCTGTTGAAACTGCAAATGAAACAAGTGTAGGAGGAACGTCGATGTTTTCGAAAGTACCACTCATTGAGTCCTTGCCGCCGATAGAGCCGATGCCGTACTCAAGCTGTGCCTTGAATGCACCAAGGAGAGCGGAAAGCGGCTTGCCCCAACGTGCAGGATTGTTCTGAGTTCTCTCGAAGTATTCCTGGAATGTAAGCCAGCAATGATTGTGGCTACCGCCTGTTGCAACAACCTTAGCAATTGATTCTGTAACAGCAGCAATTGCACCGTGGTATGGACTCTGTGAAGAAAGGAATGGGTTGAAGCCCCAGCCCATGATAGAAGCTGTCTTTGTTTCTCCGCCGAGAACAGGGAGCTTAGCAGCCATAGCCTGTGTAGGTGTGTTCTGATACTTACCGCCGTATGGCATAAGAACTGTACCTGCACCGATTGTAGAGTCAAATCTCTCAACAAGACCCTTCTGTGAGCAGATGTTGAGGTTTGAAATCATTTCGCTCCACATTGCAGCAGAGTCATTTACATTTTCGTTTGTGATTATAACAGGCTCTTCAACTGTGATAGTTGTGTGCTTGCTTGCACCGTTTGAGTTAAGGAATTCTCTTGTAAGGTTTACGATTGTCTTGCCGTTCCATTGCATCTTAAGACGTGGTTCTTCAGTAACAACCGCTACCATTGTAGCCTCAAGGTTTTCCTTAGCAGCCTCAAGCATAAACTTTTCAGCATCTTCCTTAGCAACTACAACAGCCATTCTTTCCTGAGACTCAGAAATTGCAAGCTCAGTTCCGTCGAGTCCGTCGTACTTCTTAGGAACACGGTTAAGGTCAATCATAAGACCGTCTGTAAGCTCACCGATAGCAACAGACACACCGCCTGCACCAAAGTCGTTACATCTCTTGATAAGTGTTGTAACCTCCGGATTTCTGAACAGACGCTGAAGCTTTCTTTCGATAGGAGCGTTACCCTTCTGAACCTCAGCACCACAGCTTTCGAGTGATTCGAGAGTGTGTGATTTTGATGAACCTGTAGCACCGCCGCAACCGTCACGGCCTGTCTTGCCGCCGAGGAGAATTACAACGTCGCTTGGAACTGGTCTTTCACGACGAACGTTAGCTTCGGGAGCAGCACCGATAACAGCACCGATTTCCATTCTCTTAGCAACATAGCCAGGGTG
>JAFQLH010000023.1 GCA_017396665.1 Oscillospiraceae bacterium
CTCAAGTACCTGCTACCAGGTAGACCTCGGTATCAGAAATAACGACGCTGAAACACTTGCAGACTGGACTCTTACACTCGGCGTCGCAGAAGGTACAACTGTAGACGGCTGGAACGGTACATATAAAATCGACGGCACAACACTTACTATCACACCTGCCGACCATAATAAAGAAATCTTCGCAGGCGGAAATGTGTCAATTGGCTTTATCCTCACAACAAACGGCAGCCTCGACGCTGATACTATCAAGGTAAACGGCGAAGAGGTAACGGTTGTAAAGGGTACAGTCGCAGGCGATAATAACCAGTCAGGCGGAAATGATAATAACAACAACGGCAACGGCAACGGAAATAACAGCGAGCCTGTCGATGTTACAGAGCTTCTTGAAAGAAATGAAAACGCCGTTCAGGGCGACGACTGGCTCTATGTGAAGGATAATAAGATTGTCGATAAGAACGGTAAAGAGGTGTGGCTGACAGGCGTAAACTGGTTCGGCTATAATACAGGTACAAATATCTTCGACGGACTCTGGGGTTCGGAGCTTGTGTCCTCTGTCGAAGCAATCGCAGACCACGGCTTTAACCTTATCAGAATACCATTCTCTGCTGAGCTCATAAATCAGTGGGCGGCAGGTGAGTACCCTCAGGCAAACTATAATCAGGCGTATAACTCAACACTCAACTCAATGAACAGCCTGCAGATTTTCGACTATGTGGTAAAGCTGTGCGAGGATAACGGCATCAAGATTATGATTGATATCCATAGCGCAGAAACAAATGCCTCAGGCCACGTTATTAACCTCTGGTGTACGGATAACTTCACAGTCGAGGAGTATTATTCAGCACTCGAATGGATGGCTGACAGATATAAGGACAACGATACAATTATCGCATACGACTTAAAGAACGAGCCTCACGGTAAGCCTTTCGAGGGCGATGCAGCAGCTATCTGGAACGACTCAAAGGATGCAAACAACTGGAAGTATGTCGCAGAGCAGGCAGCCGCAAGAGTCCTCGCAAAGAACCCTAACGTTCTCATAATGGTAGAAGGAATCGAAATCTACCCTATCGATATCAAAACAAACGGCGATTTTGCCTCAACTGACGAAAAGGACTACTACTTCAACTGGTGGGGCGGTAACTTAAGAGGCGTAAAGGACTACCCGATTGATTTGGGAGAGTATCAGAACAAGCTCGTTTATTCACCTCACGACTACGGCCCGACTGTGTATCAGCAGCCTTGGTTTAAGGGTGAGTATGACTATAACAGCCTTATGAAGGATTGCTGGAAGGATAACTGGTTCTATATCTATGAGGATAAAACAGCTCCTCTGCTTATCGGCGAATGGGGCGGCTTTATGAGAGAGCCAAACCTCAAGTGGATGACCTGTATGAGAGAGCTTATTAAGAAGTATAATCTCCACCATACCTTCTGGTGCTTCAATGCAAACTCAGGAGATACAGGCGGACTCGTGCTCGACGACTTCACAACATGGGACGAGGAAAAGTATTCGTTCGTCAAGGAGGTTCTCTGGCAGGAGAAGGGTAAGTTCGTCGGACTCGACCACGCTATCCCGCTCGGTGACAACGGTATCACACTCTCCGAAGCAAACGGACTCTAAAAAGGGAATGTATATGAGAAGAACAGTAAGCGGTCAGACCGCAGTAATTACAGGTGCAAGCTCCGGCATAGGTCGTGAGCTTGCACTTGTTCTCGATAATATGGGCTTTGAAACTGTCCTCGTCGCAAGAAGACAGCAAAGACTTAAAGAGCTTAGCGAAAGGCTCAGAAATAATTCAACAATAATAACCGCAGACCTCTCTGAAATGAGCGAGTGCGAAAGGGTGTATGAGTCTACAAGAGATATGAACGTCACACTCCTCGTCAACTGTGCAGGCTTCGGGCTCGTGGGCAATTTTGACAAGCTCCCGCTCGATAAGGAGCTTTCTATGATTGACCTCAACATAAAGGCACTCCATGTCCTGACAAAGCTCTACCTTGCCGATTTCAAGGAAATGAACTACGGCCATATCCTCAACGTCGCTTCTTCAGCAGGTCTTATGCCGGGCGGTCCGCTTATGGCAACCTACTACGCAACAAAAGCGTATGTCTGCAGTCTTACAAGGTCAATCTCACAGGAGCTCAGAAACGAAGGCTCAAAGGTGTACGTCGGAGCACTCTGCCCCGGACCTGTGGATACCGAATTCAATGACGTAAGCGGAGGAGCCTTTGCACAAAAGGGAATATCCGCAAAGGAGTGTGCCCTGTGTGCTGTGAGCGAAATGTTCAGAGGCAACGACCTCATAATTCCGGGCACTGTAACAAAGGCGCTGTATGGTGCGTCAAAGCTCTCTCCACCAAGGCTGACACTGAACATTGTATCAAAATATCAAAATACGAAACTAGGTTGAAGAATATTGTAAAATCAAGCTTCTTGATTAAAACTCTTATAATATGTCAAAAAAATAATATATCATTTGGTGAATACGCACAATAAAACGTTTTCATCTTTGTGAAATAAGCGTCTTGAAAAGACGTTTATTTTCTTGTATAATTTATTTATAAGATAATATGAAAGGGAGTTATACCTATGAAATTCAAGAAGTTATTCGCAGCAGTAGCAGCAGTAGCAGTTGGCGCAACAATGATGGCAACAAGTGCATTTGCTGCAGGCACATTCACATTCAAGGCAACAGGTTCTGACTGGTCAGATGCTACATCTCCAATCACAGCAGAGGATACATCTATCACAGTTACCTGGGAAACACCACAGGCTACAATCGTAAACCCTGGCTACGTCGCTTATGACGAAACTGGCGATACAACAGAAATTTCACTCTACCTTACTTCTATGACAGTAAACGGCGAGTACGAAATCCCTGTTGGATACACACTCTCACTTCCTGAAGTTGAAGGCAGTGCTGGTCTTCCAAACATCTGGAACGACCTCGGCAAGGCTGACGTAGTATTTGAAGGCGACGGCTGTGGTCTCTATGGCGACGGCGGTACATCAATCACATTCAAGGTTGATGGAACAGCTACAGAAATCACTTCTATCACATACAACTTCGGCGAAGCTCCAGCTGATGAACCTACAGACGAACCAACTGATGAGCCGGCTGACGACAACGTACAGACAGGCGCAGAAGCAGGTCTCGCACTCGCAGGCATCGCTCTCGCAGCTGCAGCAATCGTTGCAACAAAGAAGAAGTAAATGAATTTATGAAAGCCGTCTGAACAACACAGGCGGCTTTTTGTATAAATATATTAACCGTAATCTTACGATTATTATTCATTTATGTGAATTGTGACAAGTTGAATATTCTATTTTTGTGCAATAAATAGCTTGAAATTATTGCACGAATCAGGTACAATATAAGTATGAAAATTTTAAATGGAGGTTTTCACTATGAAAATGAAAAAGCTTGCTGCCATTTTAATGGCACTTACAATGTCAGTTTCAATGCTCGCTTCATGCGGCGGCGACGATTCATCATCAAAGGCTGATTCTACAGCTGATTCTTCCGTAGCAGATTCTTCTGTTGCTGATTCAACTGCAGATTCATCTGAGGCTACAACAACTACTACAACAACAGCAGAGCCTGAACCGGAAGTTCCTGCAGGTCCTGCAACATTCTCAGCATTCGACGAGTCCAAGCTCATCTACGGCGATATCGAGCACAACGGAAAGTTCCGTCTCGAGCTCTACAACCAGTATGGCGATACAGCTAAGGACCCTGCATTCGATGGCGAAGAAATCGAGTTTACAGGCGGTATCTCTGTAACATTCGACATCGCTGGTATCACAGACCAGGAAAGAGAATATGACGCATACCTTATGTTCACAGACGCTTCTTGGGCTTGGGGTTCATGGAACATTAACGATAACAACGTCGGCTCAACAACAATCAAGGGCGACGGAACATACACAGTTTACGTTTCAAATGAAACCTGCTCAACTGCTAACCCTAACTACGCTGAAACCAATATGGGTACAGACGCTGAAGGATACGCTGGTTCTGCTTGGGCAACAACAGTATTCTGCGTAGATATCTACGAGCTCGCTGCTATCGAAGGTCTCGAAGGCAAGGACGAAGCTACAAACGAATTCGACAAGGGTAACATCACTATCTCAAACGTAAAGATTGAATGGTGGGATGAAGGCGCTGCTCCTGACTACGTTGAACCTGTTGATACAACAAGAGAAGCTATCGACGAAACAACATACGCTACATTCGATTCTCTTGCTGCAGGCGGTACAACTGAAGAAGGAACAACCGAAGAAGGCACAACTGAAGAATCAACAGAAGCTGCTGAATAATTAAAATGTATTAAGGGACGCCCGCAATATAGCGGGCGTCTGTTTTTGTAAAGAAGCTAAGTGGGGATAAAGAATATTTAAAAAGTGCTTGCATTTTTTGTGCGGATATGATATACTATCAAGGTAATGATTTTATGTTACAGGTAAGTCGCTTTCGGAAAGTTCCGATTCGTAGGTGTGCAGGTCCTGTGCAATGAAACGCTGTGAACCATGTCAGGCGGGGAACCGAGCAGCATTAAGCGGTTTGTTTTGTGTGTCACAGTAACGCCTGCACACCTATGCGTCGGAATTTTTTATAATCTGAAATGACTCAGGGAGGGGAGAGTATGTACCAGGCACTGTATAGAAAATGGCGTCCGATGACCTTCGATGACGTTGTTTCTCAGCCGCATATTACTACTACTCTGCGTAATCAGATTGAAAGCGGAAAGATTGCACATGCGTATCTTTTCACAGGCTCAAGGGGTACAGGTAAAACAACCTGCGCCAGAATTTTTGCAAAGGCTATAAACTGCCGTAATTCAGTCGGCGGTGAGCCTTGCCTCGAATGTGACATCTGTAACGAGATGGACAGCCAGACGCTGAGCGATATTATCGAAATCGACGCCGCTTCAAATACCGGTGTAGACGATATGCGTGAGCTCAGGGAGTCAACTGCCTATACCCCCGAAAAGTGTAAGTATAAGGTCTATATCATCGACGAGGTGCATATGCTCTCTGTCAATGCCTTTAATGCGCTTCTCAAAATTCTCGAGGAACCGCCTGAACACGTCAAGTTCATCTTCGCAACAACAGAGCTCCATAAGGTGCCAGTTACTATATTGTCAAGATGTCAGGTGTATAGCTTCAGAAGAATTCTTGCGGAGGATATAAAGCAAAGACTTCTCTATATCGCATCGCAGGAGGACTTTACCCTTTCTGACGACGCTGCCTCTCTCGTGGCAAAGCTCGCAGACGGCGGTATGAGAGATGCCCTCTCTCTGCTCGACCAGTGTATAGCGTACTCTAAGGACGTTACAATAGATACCGTTTCTGCCGCAGCAGGTATCGCAGGCAGAGATTATCTGTTTCACCTTCTCGAGTGCTTTGTAAATAAGGATACACCAAAGGCTATCGGTATTATCGGTAAGCTCTATGACGACTCAAAGGATATGCAAAGACTCGTCAGCGAGCTTGTGTCGCAGGTCAGAAACCTTATGCTCGCAAAAAGCGTCAGCGACGACTCGATGTTTGCCTGCCTGCCGGATGAAACCAAAAAGCTCAGAGCAATTGCACAAAAGCTCTCGCTCGAGGAAATATTCGATATGCTCAGATGCCTCCAGGATTGCTCTGAAAGACTCCCGAAGGTTTCTGCTAAGCGTATAGAAATCGAAATGTGTGTGGTTAAGCTGTCAAGCGGTAAACAGCCCGCTTCTAAGAAAAATGCTCAGAGCATCAGCGATGCCGAGGTGTCACAGCTTACAGACAGACTCGTGAAGCTCGAAAATGTAGTATCTGATTTGGCGCAAAACGGCGTCACAACTAAAAGCGTCACAGCTAAGCCAAAGTATGAGCCGCTCATCGAGCAAACACAGGCTTCTATCCCCGAGCCGCAGATTGATATGTCAAAGATTAAACCGAGCGACTTAAAGCCTCTCGATTGCTGGCTTGATATAATAGAGCGAATTGCTGAAACCGATGCCTCAATGGCGGGCTTCCTCGATGGCTCAAAAGCATTCACCTATGAAAATCTGCTCTTTATAATCGTCGATAACGACTTCTTCCTCAAGATGTTCAAGGAAACCTCCTGCGGAAAGGTAATAGCTGCGGTTATGAAGGACTATTTCGGAAAACCTTTTGCAATAAGAGTTAAATCGGCAAAGAATGTAAGCCCGAAGGATACGGAGAATCCCGTAAACAAGCTTCTTAAACGTGCCGAGGAATTCAATATTGCGGTTGATATAAAAAACAAATAATATTCAAAAATAAGGAGTAATATCTATGAAAGCAAGACTTCCACAGGGTATGGGCAAGGGCCCTTCCAACAACGTAAACCAGATGCTCAAGCAGGCTCAGAAGATGCAGGACCAGATTACTGCACTCCAGGCTGACCTCGAGCAGAGAGAATTTTCCGCATCAGTAGGCGGCGGAGCTGTTGAAATCAAAATCAACGGTAAGAGAAATGTACTCGACCTCAAGATTAAGCCGGAGGTTGTTGACCCGGAAGATATCGAAACACTGCAGGACCTCGTAATGAGTGCATTCAATGAAGCAATCAGAGTGCTCGACGAGGAGTCTGACGCTGAAATGCAGAAGGTAACAGGCGGAGTTTCTATCCCCGGCCTCTATTAATAGGTAATGGCTGATTCAAATGCCCTCCCGCTTGTAATATTAGCGGAGAACTTTGCTAAGCTGCCCGGTATAGGTATGAAAACGGCACAAAGACTTGCCTACTTCGTTATGTCAATGCCGGAGGCAGAAGCTCAGGCGTTTGCCGACGCAATTATGACAGCTCATAAAACGGTGCATGAGTGCAGCATCTGCTGTAACCTCACCGATAAGGAGCTTTGCCCCGTTTGTGCAAACGGTAAGCGTGACAACTCGATTATATGCGTCGTCGAAAGTCCTAAGGACGTTACCGCATTCGAGAGAACTAAAGAGTACCACGGCGTGTACCACGTGCTCCACGGTCTCATCTCTCCGCTCGATAACGTTATGCCCGATAAGCTCAGAATAAAAGAGCTGCTCGCAAGACTCAGCGACGGAAGCGTGAAAGAGGTCGTTATGGCTACCAACCCTACAGTTGAGGGCGAGGCAACTGCGATGTATATCTCAAGACTTTTAAAGCCGCTGGGCGTCAAGGTCACAAGACTTGCGTTCGGCCTGCCCGTCGGTGCAGTTTTAGAATACGCCGATGAGGTAACGCTCTTTAAAGCTCTCGAGAATAGAAACGAAATTTAATATGACAACATCGGAAAGACGTTCAAGGTTATGCTTTGAACGTCTTTTTTGCGTGCTGAAACGCCACGAAAAGTACATATGTTCGTGTTCATAAAAAGTTTACAATTTGATTTTGAAGCGAAATTACCCCCTTACAGCACCATATGTGGTGGGAAAATGCCCAAAAACCGCTCCAGTTATGCAGTATATACAAAAACCACCCAGTGAAAATCGTAAAAAATGCCAGTCGCCCAAACAGGCTTATTTACTTGAAATTCTTAAAAACGTGGTGTATAATTAACTCGTAGCGGTAAAAAGTGCGATTTAGTGGTAACTGTTCCCTTAAAAACGCTAAAATCTTTAAGGAGGTGACGAACGTGTCAGGATTAAGAGGTTCATTTACTCAGTCAATGGATACAAAGGGCAGAATGAGCTTTCCTGCAAAGCTGAGAGAAACAATAGGCGAGAAGTTCGTCATCACAAGAGGTCTCGGAGGCTGTCTGTTTGCGTACTCACTTGAGGTGTTTGAACGCAAGGAGGCTGCTATTCAGTCAGTGCCGATGTCAAAGGGTCTCACAATGCAAAGATTCTTTCTCTCATGGGCATGCGAGGTAGAAGCGGATAAGCAGGGAAGAATACTCGTTCCACAGAATCTCAGAGAGTTCGCAAAGCTTAATAAAGAGATAATAGTAACAGGCGTTGCGGACAGAGTCGAGATTTGGGACAAGGCACTTTGGGATGAGTTCAACAATAATATCAGCGAAGAGGATATTATGCTTCAGATGGAAGGACTGGATATCTAACTTGGATTTTCATCATGTATCAGTAATGCTGGAGGAGTGCCTCGATGGCCTCAACATCAAGCCTGACGGTGTGTATGTTGACGGAACAGCGGGCGGCGCCGGACATTCAAAGGAAATAGCTAAAAGACTCACAACGGGCAGGCTTATCGCCATTGACCGTGACCCGACAGCAGTGCAGGTCGCAACGGAGCGACTAAGCGGACTTTCAGCAACCGTTATAAAAGGAAACTACTCTGAGCTCGATACCGTTTTAGAGAGCTTGGAGCTGGACGGAGTAGACGGAATACTTCTTGACTTGGGAGTATCCTCACATCAGCTTGACAACTCCGAAAGAGGATTTTCATATCATGGTGACGCAGTTCTTGATATGAGAATGGAGCAGGAGGGACTGTCAGCCAAGGATATCGTGAACGAGTGGCCGGAAAAAGAGCTCGCACGGATAATCTTTGAGTATGGCGAGGAGAAGTATGCAAGAAGCATAGCGTCGAGTATCGTCAAGTGTAGAGAACAAAAGACAATATACACGACGGGAGAACTGGCAGAGATAATAAAAAACGCCGTCCCCGCCAAAGCAAGAAGAGAGAAAAACCCTTGCAAAAAAACATTCCAGGCAATCAGAATTGCCGTGAATGACGAGCTGGAGCATTTATCTGTGGCTCTGGATAAGGCGTTTGACGCCTTGAACCCTAACGGAAGACTGTGCATAATAACTTTCCACTCCTTAGAGGACAGATTGGTAAAGCAGCGTTTTGCAACCTATTGTAAAGGCTGTGAATGCCCACCCGATTTCCCCGTGTGCGTGTGCGGTAAGAAACCAAGAGGCAGACTTGTAAACAAAAAGCCGATAACGGCAACAGAGAAAGAGCTTTCTGTGAATAACAGAAGCAGAAGTGCAAAGCTGAGAATAATAGAGAAAATATAGGCTTTGTAATTATGTGTAGAAGAAAAGCAAAATAAAAAGAAAAAGAAAAAAGTGTAGAAGAAAAAGATAACTTATAAAAGCAAAAGAGGTGACGGCTGATGGCAAGGTTTAATAATAACCTGGCGTATGACTTTGAGGAGCGTGAAGAGCTTCAGGAGGTACAAGCGCCTAAGATTAAACACTATAGAAATACAAAGAGAAAATCATCAGCAGGTTCACTCATAACACTCATTACACTCTCGCTGTTTGCATCGGTGATAATGTTCTCAATGATATTCAATCAGATTGAGGTAAGCCGCCTTACAAGAGAACAGTCCGAGCTCACACAGCAGCTTTCACAGCTCCAGAGGGAGTGTACAGACCTTGAAGCACAGCTTGCTTCAAAAACAGGTATAACAGCGGTTGAGGACTATGCGGAGAATACGCTCGGTCTTACAAAGCTGGATAAGGCACAGGTAGAATTTGTCGAAATTCCTGTACCAACCGTCTCTGAAGTTATTGAAAAAGAGGAAGAAGGCTTCTTTACCTCTATCAAGAACTGGGTGGAAGGTGTAAAGGAATATCTCGGCATTGAATGAATAAGATAATTACAGAAAGTTAAGCTTAATCTGGTGTCCTGATTAAACTTAGCTTTCTTGTGTTCATAAAGGTATTTTGAAAAATGGCAATTTGCCGCAGCTTTGCGGCGGAAGGGATAGAATAATGTCGGATAAACCAACCTCATCAATGAAAAGAAGACTGAACGGCGTCATCGGTGCATGCATTATCGTTGTTATCGTGTACCTGCTTTACGTCATGGTCAGAATATCAATAATTGACGCGGAAAAGTGGCAGGAGCTCGCAAGCTCACAGCAGCTCAAGAGCACTACAATCACCGCCTCAAGAGGAACAATCTATGACTCGAATATGCAGATTTTAGCACAGAGCGCTACTGTCTATACAATCGCTGTTGACCCCGTTTTGCTTGCAAGAAACTTAGAGAGCGACGAGTGTACGCTTGAGCTTTCCGATGTAACTGGAACACTCGCCGAGATGCTCGAAATGGACGAAAACGAGATTACAGCAAAGTGCGTGAAGGACAACCGTTACCAGGAGCTTAAGAAGAACGTCGAAAAGCCCCTTGCGGATAAAATCCGTCAGTTTGCAAAGGACAATAAAATCAGTGCCGTTATCGCAACGGAATCGTCAAAGCGCTTCTACCCCGAAAACAGCCTCGCTGCCTCTGTCGTAGGCCACCTGCATTACGACGGCTACGGAATCTACGGCCTCGAAGCATATTACGACGAGTACCTCTCAGGTACAGACGGAAAAACTCTTATCGCAACCGATAACCAGGGAAATGAAATCCCTTATGACTATAAGCAGTCCTATGACGCTCAGCCGGGTGACTCGCTCGTGCTCAACCTCGATATTACAATCCAGTCAGCTCTCGAAAACGCACTCCTCGACTGCGTGCAGACACATGCTCCGTCAGGAAGAGCAACAGGCATAGTTATGAACCCTAAAACAGGCGCAGTCTATGCAATGGCTTCAACCTATGGCTATGACCTCAATAATCCTGCGGAAATCACAGACCCTGCAATCGCCGCAATGATTGAGGCAATGCCCGAGGGCGAGGATAAAACAAAAGCCAAAAGTGCCGCATGGGCAACACAGTGGAAGAATAAAGCTATCTCTGAAATCTATTTCCCGGGCTCTGTATTCAAGGTTATAACCGCTTCTTCGGCACTCGAAGAGCAGAAGATAACCCCGAACCAGCATTTCGGCTGCGGAATTGTCTATACAGTCGCAGATACAGACTTCCATTGCTGGTCAACCTATGACCACGGTGCACAGACACTCTATGATTCTATGATGAATTCCTGTAACCCGGCATTTATCAGAATGGGCGAGCTCTTAGAGCCTGCTCTCTTCTGTAAGTATTACGCAGGCTACGGCTTCACAGAGCCAACAGGCATCGACCTTCCGAGTGAAGCGTCAAGCCTCTATGTCAGCGAGAAGAATATGGGCCCTGTAGAACTTGCCTCAAGCTCGTTCGGCCAGACAAATAAGGTTACAGCAATCGAAATGATTACAGCCTATGCAGCAGTAATCAACGGCGGATACCTCGTAACTCCGCAGGTCGTAGACAAGATTATCGACTCAAACGGAAACGTTGTAAAGGACTTTGAGCCTGTCATCAAAAGACAGGTAATCTCAGAGGAAACCTCAGCTCAGATGAGAGAGGTACTCGAATATGTAGTAGAAAACGCAAAGGGCGGTAACTCCTATATCAGCGGATACAGAATAGGCGGAAAGTCGGGTACTTCCCAGAAAATCGACGAGGATATAACAGGACATACATACGTAGGCTCCTACTGTGCGTTTGCTCCCGCAGATGACCCTGAGGTTATCCTGCTTATCGTAACAGACGACCCGCAGAACGGAAAGTTCTACGGAAGTGAAGTAGCAGCACCTTATGCTACACAGGTCCTCGAAGCAATTCTCCCTTATCTCGGAATCTATCCTGAGTATACCGAGGAGGAGCTTGAGGAAATCGCAGTTAATATCAAGAATACCGAGTTTGCCGATGTTGAGGACGCAAGGGCAATCCTCACAGCAATCGGCCTTAAGGTAACAGTAATAGGCGAAGGCGACAGCGTAGTTACACAGGTTCCTTCAAGCGGCTCTGCCAAGAGAGGAAGTACAGTTATCCTCTATACCGAAAGCAACGCAGTCCAGGAAACAGCTACCGTGCCAAGCCTCGCAGGTCTTACCTTAGAGCAGGCGCAGTCGAAGCTTGCAGAGGTCGGACTTAACCTTCTGCCTTCAGGAAGTGCCGCATATACAGACGGTGCAACAGCAGGCTATGACCAGAGCATAAGCGCAGGAACAGTGGTGCTTAAGGGCTCTATCGTGTCAGTAACCTTCTACCCGTCAACAGTTACCTCACAGTAAATCAACAAAGAAAAGAAGGGTTAATATGAAGCTCTATCAGCTTATCGAAAATATAGCAACAACCACCCTTGCGGATATCGAAATAACAGACCTCTCGTCTGATACAAGAAAGCCGCTTAAGGAAGGCGGTATGTTCGTCTGCATCAAGGGCAACACCTTCGACGGACACGACCACGCACAGAAAATGCTCGAAAACGGCGCCGCAGTTGTCGTTGTCGAAAGAGATATGGGACTCAAGAATCAGATTATTGTAAAGGATAGCAGAAGAGCCTTCACAAAGCTCTGTGCCGCATGGTTCGGCCATCCCGAAAAGGAAATAAAGCTCGTCGGAGTTACAGGTACAAACGGAAAAACAACCTCAACAACCGTGCTCAAGTACCTGCTCACACAAATGGGCTATAAGGTGGGACTCATCGGTACCTGCCAGAACGAAATCGGAGAGGAAATCATCCCGACAGAAAGAACAACTCCCGAAGCCTATGACCTCTTTGAGCTTTTCAGAAATATGTCCGATAAGGGCTGTGACTACTGCGTGATGGAGGTTTCCTCACAGGGCCTTGAGCAGGGCAGAGTAGACGGTTGTATGTTTGAAGCGGCTGTCTTTACAAATCTCACCCAGGACCACCTCGATGTCCACGGCACAATGGAAAACTATTATGAGGCAAAGAAGATTATCTTCTCGCTCTGTAAAAAGGCAGTTATAAATACCGATACAGACTACGGCAGAAGATATTTTGATGAAATAAGCTGTGATAAAATCTCGTTCGGTGAAAAGAGCGAAAACGCAGACTTCAAGGCGTCTGATATCACCCTTTCAGCAAACGGCGTCGGCTACAACTGTAAGAGCAACGGCGAAACCGTAAATGTAAGCTTTATGATGCCGGGCGACTTCAATGTGTCAAACTCTCTCGGCGTTATCGCAACAATGAACGCACTCGGCTTTGATACCAAGGAAACAGTAAAGCTCCTCTCGGGCTTTGGCGGTGTAAGAGGCAGAGCAGAGGTTGTCGAAACTGGCAGAGACTTTACAGTTATCTGCGACTATGCACATACACCTGACGCTATCGAGAATATCCTCGGTGCAATAAAAGCATCAGCAAACGGCAGAGTTGTCTGCCTGTTCGGCTGCGGCGGAAACAGAGACGCAAGAAAGCGTCCGCTTATGGCAAAGGCAGCAGCAGATTTCGCAGACTTTGTCGTAGTAACCTCAGATAATCCAAGAAACGAAGACCCGCAGGCTATCATTGATGACGTGCTTGTAGGTATAAAGGATACAAAAACCCCTTACGTTACTATCGTCGACAGACGTGAAGCAATACACTGGGCAGTAAAGAATGCTAAGCCAAACGATATAATCGTGCTTTGCGGAAAGGGCCACGAGGACTATCAGATACTCGCAGGCGGTGTCAAGATACACTTCGACGAAAGGGAAGTTGTAAAGGAAGCTCTCGCAGAGCTGTAAAATTTCACAAGCAGGAGAATCTATGGAACCAATCAAGCTCTATGAAATAGTCGAGGCAGTTTCAGGCTCGTTCGGATATAATGCCGATATCGACGTTATGAATGTCTCAACAGATACAAGAACAATAAAGGAAGGCTCGGTGTTTGTCTGTATAAAGGGCGAACGCTTCGACGGACATGACTTTGCACAGAAGGCAGTAGAAAACGGCGCAGTAGCAGTCGTTTCCGAAAGACCTATACCGAACGTCAAGTGTATTATAGTGGACTCAAGCTTTAAAGCGCTGGGCAGTATCGCAAAGTATTACAGAAGCAAGTTCAAGGACTTAAAGCTCGTCGCTGTAACAGGCTCAGTAGGTAAAACCTCAACTAAGGAAATGATTTACCTCGTTATGTCAAAGAAGTTCAGAACACTCAAGACACAGGGCAACCTCAATAACGAAATCGGTCTTCCCGCAACCCTCTTTAACCTCACAAGCGATACACAGGCGGCGGTTATCGAAATGGGTATGAACCATTTAGGCGAGATTTCAAGACTTTCTACAATCGCAAATCCGCAGACCTGCGTTATCACAAATATCGGTACAGCACATATCGGTAACCTCGGCAGCCAGGAAAACATCCTCAAAGCTAAAATGGAAATATTCGACGGAGCAGAGTACGGCGCACCGCTTGTTACAAACTTAGATGACAAGCTTCTCTCACAGGTAGAGCTCAGATGCGGCGAAAAGCTTACCTACTCGCTCTCAAAGAAAACCGCAGGTGTCTATGCCTCTGATATTAAAAGAGACGAAAACGGCGCAGACTTTGTAATCAATTATGCAGACAATAAGTATAACGCCAGAATAAATACCCCCGGCGACCACAATATCTTAAATGCCCTCTGTGCCTTTACAGTAGGCGTAAGATATGAGATTGACCCTTGCGATATCGTGAAGGCAATAGCAGAGTTTCAGACTGACGGTATGCGTCAGAACAAAATAGAAGTAAACGGCGTAACATATATGCTCGATTGCTATAACGCAAGCCCCGAAGCTATGCGTTCATCACTCAGCGTGTTTAAGGACGCTAAGACAAACGGAAGAAAAATCGCAGTCTTAGCCGATATGCTCGAGCTTGGCGAAGGCTCAAGAAATTATCATAAGTCAGTCGGCGAGTTCTTCTCGAAAACAGAAGCAGACCTCCTCGTCTGCTACGGAAACGATGCTTCTGCCTACGCACAGGGTGCGGTAAAGAAGGGCTATGACGAAAGCAAAACAGCCTGTTTTACAGACGCAGACGAGCTGATTTCATATCTTAAAAAGGAAATCTCACAGGGCGACCTCGTACTATTCAAGGGAAGCCACGGAATGAAGCTCGACAGCATATTCAAAAAGCTAACAGATAATCAGTAATAAATTAAGGAGGCGGGAAAGGCTTGGCATTAACAAAGGCAACAAGAAGACAAACCGCTAACAGAAAAATAGAAAATTCAAAGCAAAAGAAGCAGGGCCCTGCTGAAGCGAGAAAAAGCTTCAACTTCAGACTCATAGGCTATGAGTACGACAGACCGTTCCTCTTCATCGTTGTAATCCTGCTCGTGTTCGGAACATTTATGATGTTCTCCGCAAGCTATATATGGGGACTTACCGAGTATGACAACGGCTACTATTACATACAAAGACAGCTCGTGTCAATCGGTCTCGGACTGCTGGCTATGTTCGCTGTGTCCTTCCTCGACTACCACTTCTTCCAGAGCACGAAAATCGCATACCTTGCGTTTATCATCGTGTTCGGACTGACGTTTGTCACCTCGTTTATAGGAACTTCGGTAGCAGGTGCACGAAGATGGATAGTTATCGGACCTATCAACTTCCAGCCGTCAGAGCTTCTGAAGGTAGCCTTCATAATAATTATGGCGTACCTCGGTGCACTCAATTACCCGAAATTCAAGAAGTTCTCCTATTCAACCTTGCCGTTCCTTATGGTAATGGGACTTTGCTGTATAGTGCTCGTGCTTCAGAGACACCTCTCAGGCGTCCTGATTTTCGGCGCTATCGGTGTAGCAATGATTTTCGTGTCGGGCGTTCCGCTCAAGCACTTTATCTCACTCGTAATCAGCGCAGTAGTCGCAGTCGGACTGTTCCTTGCATATAAGATTGTAACCGGCGGAGGCTTTGGCTATATCTCGGAAAGAATCCAGAGCTGGCAGGACCCTACAAGTGATATCCTCGGCTCAACTCTCCAGACCTATCAGTCTATGCTCGCAATCGGTTCGGGCGGAATCTTCGGACTCGGCTTCGGCGAATCAAGACAGAAACACCTCTGGCTGCCTGAAGCACAGAACGACTTCGTCTTCGCAATCGTGTGTGAAGAGCTCGGACTCCTCGGCGCAGTAGTTGTTATCCTCCTGTTTGCACTCTTCGTGTTCAGAGGCTTCTATATCGCAGCAAATGCCCCCGACCGCTTCGGAATGCTCCTCGCAGCAGGTATAACAATCCAGATAGGTATCCAGGCATTCCTCAATATCGGAGTTGCCTGCAACGCTATCCCTAATACAGGTATCAGCCTTCCGTTCTTCAGCTACGGAGGAACTGCCCTGCTTATCCAGCTTGCCGAAATGGGAATACTTCTGAGTATCTCACGACAAGCAACAACGAAGGAATAGGAGTGTCACATATGTTAAGAGTATTGCTCGCAGGAGGCGGAACATCAGGCCATATAAACCCTGCCGTCGCTATTGCGGAAATTATAAAGAAGCATCACCCCGATGCTGAGTTCTGTTTTGCAGGAACTCCGACAGGCATCGAAGCTAAAATAGTAAGAGAGCTCGGCTACAGATTTGAAGAAATCGACGTGCACGGCTTCCAGCGTTCGTTTTCCTTTGAGAATATCAAGAGAAATCTGAAGGCTGTAAAATGCCTTATGTTCGCAGGCGGCAGAGCAAAGAAGATTATCAAGGAATTTCAGCCGAACCTCGTTATCGGTACAGGCGGATACGTAAGCGGCCCGATTGTAAGAGCCGCAGCTAAGATGAAAATCAAAACCGCAATCCACGAGCAGAATGCCTATCCGGGCGTTACAACAAGAATCCTCTCAAAGCTCGTAGATAAGGTTATGCTCACAGTTATCGAAGCAAAGGAATACTTAGAGGACGGAATCGACTATACAGTAACAGGCCTCCCTGTAAGAGCAGCGTTTGCTTCAAAGGACAGAGCACAGGCAAAAAGAGAGCTCGGCTTTGACGAGAATGAAATCTGTATCCTCTCAACAGGCGGAAGCCTCGGCGCCTGGGTGCTCAATGAGAATGTTGCAAAGCTTCTTAAATGGGAGCAGGAAAACGCAGTCTGCGTAAACCATATCCATTCCTACGGCACACACGAAAGTAATAAGGACTTTATCGCAAAGCTCGAGGAAAGCGGTGTAACGGTAGACGGCTATAACAGATTCATTATCAAGGATTACCTCGATATGCCAACCTGTATGGCAGCCGCAGACATAGTTATAAGCCGCTGCGGTGCGAATGCCCTCACAGAGCTTCAGGCACTCGGCAGAGCTTCAATACTTATCCCTTCACCAAACGTCGCAGGAAATCACCAGTACCATAACGGTATGGTGCTCCAGAATGCAGGCGCAGGTATAGTTATCGAAGAAAAGAACCTCACAGAGAATACTCTTATTGACACAGTGAAGGAGCTGTGCGATAATAAGGAAAGAATATATGAGCTGTCACAGGCAGCAAGAAGACTCTATATCGAGGATACGGACGAGCGTGTCTATAACGCACTGTATCAGCTTATAGTAGAAGTAACAAAAAGCTAAGAATTTACCGCAGTAATCACCGTATTTTCTCCTTTCGCATAATATGACGTATAGACTATGTCAAGAAGGAGAGAAGCTTATGCAAAGGCTGGTGATTGAAGGCGAGAAAAAACTCAGCGGAGAGCTTTGTGTTCACGGTGCCAAAAACAGCGCACTCCCACTGCTTGCAGCGTGTGTGCTCGCAAGAGGCGAAACTGTGCTGGGAAACTGTCCTAAGCTCAGCGACGTGTACGCTGCCTGCAGGATACTTTCCTGCCTGGGCTGTAAATGCGTCAGAGAAGGGGAGAAGGTAGTCGTCAATACCGACGGGCTTACCCACTTCGACGTGCCCGATGAGCTGATGCGTGAAATGCGTTCGTCAATCGTGTTTCTCGGCGCAATTCTCGGCAGACTCGGAAAATGCAGACTTTCATTTCCCGGTGGCTGTGAGCTTGGACCAAGACCGATAGATATGCATATCGCCGCCCTGAGAAAAATGGGCGCTGCAATAAAGGAAGAGCACGGAACACTTGACTGCGACGTCGGAAACGGACTGCACGGCGAGAAAATTGTCCTGTCCTTCCCGTCAGTAGGTGCAACAGAGAATATAATCCTCGCCGCAGTAACAGCAAAGGGTACAACAGTTATACATAATGCCGCAAGAGAACCCGAAATATCAGACCTCGCAAGATTTCTCAATAGCTGTGGTGCAAGAATTTCAGGCTATGGAGAAAACTCTGTCTATATCGAGGGCGTAGAAAGGCTCGGCGGCTGTGAGTATGATGTCATGCCGGACAGAATAGTCGCCGCAACATATCTGAGTGCAGGCGCAGTAACAGGCTCTGAAATTACAATCAAGAACGTAAGGCTCTCGGATATAGAAGCGATTGTCCCCGTTTTTGAGCAAATGGGCTGTATAGTCTGCCCGTACAGCGACAGAATCTATATCAATGCAAAAAAACCGCTCAAAGCGGTCAGAACAATAAGAACAATGCCGTTCCCGGGCTTCCCGACAGATGCACAGGCAGTCGTTATGTCTGCCCTGACAAAAGCAAAAGGAACAAGCATCGTCGTCGAGAATATCTTTCAGAACAGATTCAGACACGTCGACGAGCTGGTGCGTATGGGAGCGGATATAAAAGCCGAAGGAAAGGTCGCTGTTATCGACGGCGTCAGAAGACTCTACGGTGCACCCGTCAGAGCAACTGACCTCAGAGGCGGTGCGGCACTTGTCGTAGCAGGGCTCGGTGCAGAAGGCACAACAGAGGTCTGCGATATAAAGTATATCGACAGAGGCTATGAGAATATAGAAAAAGCGTTCTCCTCAGTCGGAGGAGCAGTAAAAAGAATTCAGGAGTAAGAAAAGAGGCGGGAATATGAGAGATATCGTAAAGAAGAGAACAGAAAACGCGGAGTATAAAATCATCAACGGCGAAAGAGTAAGAGTCGCCAGAAAAAAGCGCCGCAGAAATATGTCAGCATATTATGTGTTTACCTTCTTTGTCGTTGTCGTTACAATGACTGTGCTCTCTCTTACAATACTATTCAATGCATCGGAGGTAGTCGTTACAGGTACTGACCTCTATACAGAGGAGCAAATTACTAAGATAAGCGGCGTCGCTGTCGGTAATAACCTCATAAGACTTGACCCCGATACAGCAGAGCAGTGCATTATGGAAAATCTCTCGTATGTAGAGGAAGTAAAGGTGCTGCGAAGCTTCCCCGATAAAATCTCAATCAAGGTAACCCAGGCTGTCCCGGCCGCTAATATCGAGCACGAAGGCAAGTTCTATGTCGTGAGCGAAACAGGTAAAATCCTCGAAGCACACCTCGATGCACCAAAAAGCGGTCTTATCATTATTACAGGCTTCGGACTTACCGATACAGAGGTCGGAGACAAAATGCTCTCAGAGGATACCCTCAAGGAGCCAATCCTCGATACAATCCTCAAAGCGGTAGAGGACTTCGAGATTAAAAATATCATCGAGGTCAATATCGAGGACAGAAAGAATATCAAGCTCAATTACGATAACAGAATAAATATCCTGCTCGGAAGCTCGCTCGACCTCGACTATAAGCTTTCAGCAATAAAGGTTATCCTGGAAGAGAAAATCGAAAAGACCTTCAACGGCGTTATATACTACCATAACGAGTCAAGCGGCGTGTCGGTAATCGCTACCGATAAGCTCACAGGCTGGCTCAAAAACGAAGCCCCGAAGGACTATTCAATCTACGAGGATGAGGACGACAGACCGCTCCAGAACATCTACGATAACGACCTTGTGTAAAATAAGGAGCGTTTGTTGAACAATTTTACTGAAAAAGAAAAGGAAATTTGATTTTTTAAACAAAAAGTTAGTTATTTTTTTCAAAAATACTTGCTATTCAGAAATATTTGTGGTAATATAATAGTATCTCTAAAAATGCGTAGCAGATTTTGTTATGTGATAAAAATAGAATGAATGTAGGAGGATGTCAAAATGAGTTGGGCAATCAATTCCGAGGAAACATTTGGAGCAAAGATTAAGGTTATCGGCGTCGGCGGTGGCGGCGGAAATGCGCTGAATTGTATCGCTGCTGAAGCTGCAACAGGCTCTATCGATTACGGAAACGTTGACTACATAGCCGTAAATACAGATATTCAGGCTCTCAAGAAGTCAATGGCAACTGAAAAAATCCAGATTGGTACAAAGCTTACACACGGACTTGGTGCAGGCGGAAAGCCGGAGGTTGGTGAATCCTCCGCACAGGAAAACAAAGAAGAAATCGCTGAGGCTCTCAAGGATGCCGATATGGTAGTTATTACTGCCGGTATGGGCGGCGGAACAGGTACAGGTGCTGCTCCTGTTGTTGCTGAAATCTCAAGAGAACTCGGAAAGCTTACTATAGCTGTTGTTACAAAGCCATTCGGCTTTGAAGGCGCAAAGAAGATGGCTCAGGCTGAAAGAGGTATCCAGGAGCTTTTGAAGAACGTTGACTCACTCATCGTTATTCCAAACCAGAAGCTTCTCACCGGCGAGCAGAAGCTCACAATGCGTCAGGCATTCTCACTCTCTGACGGTATCCTCAAGACAGGCGTAATGAGCGTTGCTGATATCATTCTCAGAAATGGCGTTGTTAACGTTGACTTTGCTGACGTTACTTCAATCCTTAAGGACGCTGGCTATGCTCATATCGCAATCGGCCACGGCGAAGGTAAGGATAAGGCTCAGGAGGCTGCAAAGCAGGTTATCTCCAGCCCACTTCTCGAAACATCTATCAATGGTGCAAGAAGACTTCTTATCAATATCGTTATGTCTGATGATATCATCACAGATGACGTTGATGAGCTCACAAATATCATCACAAACGCTGTTGACCCTGAAGCTACAATTATCTTCGGTACAGACTATAAGGAGGATTCAACAGACGAAATCTTCATCACAGTTATCGCTGCTGATTTCGCTGATACTCCAAACGGAAGAAATGAGTACGTTGCTCCTGCTCCAAAGGCTGAAACAGCAAGCAGTGCTTCAAATGCTAAGGCTTCCGATAACCCTGAGTACTACGAGGATATCTTCAATATCTTCAATAAGAAGTAATAAGGGAATTAGCTTAAAGAAACGCCTCTCCGTGAAATCGGGGAGGCTTTTTATTGCCGAAAATTTATTTTTATTTTGTACTTGAAATAAACCTCGGCGTTTGGTATAATTAAATGGTAAGTAATCTTGTAAAGGAGGTACATTATGAACCCTGACCCTAGCGGGACACAAAGAATAATAGTGAGGGCGTAGTGTATCCTGTCGCCTTCACGGAAGGAAGGCGTGCTATGATTAAGTATTACAAAACTGTCGGTAGCAGATTGCAGCAGCTCGATAAAGCCGAAACAGGCTGTTGGATTTCTGTAACTGCCCCCGACCAGAGCGAAATCGACTTTCTTATCTCGGATTTTAACCTCGACGCAGGCTTCGTGCGTTCGTCACTCGACGAGGAGGAAAGCTCCCACGTTGAAATCGAAGACGAACAGACTCTCATTATCGTCGACACACCTGTGACCGAAATGCAAAAGTCGGACGCTTCACTCTTCTATACCCTGCCTATCGGTATCATCATTACCGAGGATTATGTGTTTACTATTTCCTCAAAGGAGAACAGCATAATCACAGAAATCGAGGGCGGAGTAGTCAAGAATATGCAGACAAATATGAAAACAAGATTTGTACTGCAGTGTCTTTTGAAAATTACATCAAAATTCCTCTTCAGCCTCAAGCAGATTGAAAAGCTCTCCTACGGACTCGAACAGCAGCTCCAGGGAGCACTCAAGAACCAGGAGCTTATCCAGCTTCTCGGACTTGAAAAATCTCTCGTATACTTCTCAACCTCACTTAAAGCAAATGACGTGACACTTGAGAAAATCAACAGAGGCAGAGTTATAAAGCTCTATGAGGAGGACCAGGACCTTCTCGATGACGTGCTCATCGAGGTAAAACAGGCAATCGAGATGGCAAATATCTATTCGGGAATTTTAAGCGGTATGATGGATGCCTTCTCATCGGTAATCTCAAACAACCTGAATATGGTCATGTGGAGACTTACCGTTATTACAATAATCCTCGCAATTCCGACAATGGTTTTCAGCTTCTACGGAATGAATACCGACCTGCCGGTGCCGTATACATGGTTCGCTTCGCTTGTGGCAGTACTTTCGACTGTAATCGTTTCAATAGTATTGCTAAAAAAGAAAAAGTGATTTTGTGTATGTTATATAAAAAAGCAAGCTCAGATGTAAAAAGACTTGAAATAAATTGCAGAATATTGTATAATAAATTATTACAAAGAGCGTGAAATTACGTTCGCTTTAAAAACATCTTAAAGTATCATTATTATAAACAGGAGGTAAGTCTATTATGGCAGGCAATGGTTATTTGCGTACCGTAAACTTTGGTGGCTTCGATAAGAAGGACGTACTTGCTTACGTTGACGAGCTCAACACCAAAATTTACAATCTTGAAACCCAGTTGGGTGAAAAGAATGACACAATCGCTGCTTTAGAAGCAGGCGGAGCAGCCGCAGCTTCAGGCGATTTCGAGGGCAAGGAGGCTCTCGAGAAGAAGATTGAGGAAAGCCATGCAAAGGTTTCTGAGCTTATGGCTTCAACTGACAGCCTCAAGCTCCAGCTTACAAACCTCGAAAACGAGGCAGGCGAAAAGGATTCCCAGATTGAAGCTATGAAGAATGAAATCGAGGAACTTAAGCAGAAGCTCGAAGATGCTGAAGCAAACGCAGCAGCAGGCGGAGGAGACAGCGCAGCATTCGATATGGGCGCACTCTTTATGGAAGCTAAGAAGTCAGCTGACTCAGTAGTTGCAGAAGCTAGAAAGGCTGCAAAGAAGATGGAACAGGAAGCTAAGGACCTCCAGGACCAGATTCTTGAAGATGCAAACGCTCAGGCTGAAAGAATTGTTAATAACGCTAACGCAGAGGCTAAGGCTACAACTGACAACGCTCAGGCAAACGCTGCAGCTCTTACAGCATCAGCTCAGGCTGACGCTGACGCTCTCCTCAAGAATGCAAGAGAGCAGGAAGCTAGAATTACAGCTCAGTCCAAGGGTCTCAGAGATTCCGTTAAGACAGAGTTTACAGAGCTCCAGACAAATGTTCAGAAGCTTTCAACAGTGCTCAACGACCTGTTCGGCGACAGCATTGTAAAGCTCGACTCAGCAAAGGAACTGGTTGCAAATGGTCTGCAGCTGGTTGAAGGTGGCTCAAATTTTAATTATAATCTGAAAGGAAGTGATGCACAGCAAGTTAACAAGGAAAACAATACTAAGACAGTTAACAACATAACAGCAACTCAAAGCGCTACTACTCAGAGTAAGCCGTCTTTCGGCAAGTCTCTGCAGTTTACAGCTCCGGCTCCCGACTCTGTTCAGCTTAAGGCCGCAAAGCCTGAAGTGAAGGAAGAGCCTAAGCCGGAAATAAAACCTGAACCGAAGCCGGTCGTGGTTGAAGAACCGAAGCCGGTGGTAGTCGAAGAACCAAAGCCTGTAGTGGTAGAGGAACCTAAGCCCGTAGTGGTGGAGGAACCAAAGCCTGAAATTAAGGAAGAACCTAAGGTAAACGAAGGCTTCCATATGGCTATGGCTCCAAAGGTTGAACCGATGAAGGAAGAAGCACCGGTACAGGCAGAGCGTAAGCCGGCCTCTGATTTTGGCTTCTCAATGAAGAAGGATTCTCCAAAGCAGGAGGAAGTCAAGGAAAAGACTGACGTCCAGCCTGTTAAATCAGCAGGTGCCAGTGAACTGCGTATGGGCGGCTCAGGTAAGAAATCTGCAAATCCCGTAAATTCAAGAGATATGGATATGCTCGCAGCGCTTGCAAAGGAAATCCAGACTCAGGCTGATGACTCTATCAGTAGTCTGAGCGACGACGATATCCTCAATGAGTGGCGAAAGAAATAAATGAAATTAGGTATTGCGAATGTCTGAAATACTTGAAATCAATGCAAAGGACCTGAAAGAAAGAGCTATGACGCTTTCAGCAGGTGATAAGATACTGCTGTCAGGTACGGTGTATACGTCAAGAGATGCCGCACATAAAAGAATTATGGCTATGATTGAAAAGGGCGAAAAGCTTCCGTTTGATATCGAAAATGCCGTAATCTATTACGCCGGCCCGACGCCTGCACCCGAAGGAAAAGCTATCGGCTCTTGCGGCCCGACCACTTCAGGAAGAATGGACAAGTTTGCACCAAAGCTCCTCGATATGGGACTCTCTGCTATGATAGGCAAAGGGGAACGCTCGCAGGAGGTCTGTGACGCAATTGTCCGTAATAAAGCCGTATACCTGTGCGCAATAGGCGGAGCAGGTGCACTGGCTAGTAAATGCATTACAGAATGTGAGGTAATCGCATTCGAGGATTTAGGTTGTGAATCGGTAAAACGACTCACGTTTGAAAAGTTTCCGCTCGTAGTCGCAAATGACTGCAACGGCGGCGATATTTTCAAAACAGGCAGGCAAACATACTGCCGTATCAAATGATACAAATTGTCGGCGAAGGACTTTGGGTCTTTCGCCGATTTTGTTGTACCAAAGTGCATTTAGCACATATTTGTATTTTTGTGCTTGACAAAGCGAGAATGGTGTGTTATTATATAAGAGTACCAAATTACTTGCGATTTAGTGCGGTTAATTCGGCATAATGGAGAAACAATATGACCTCTTTAAGCAACAATGTAAATTATGAGTGCCTCGGCGATAATGAGCTTGCGGTTGTCGCAAAGCAGGATAAAAATGCGCTCGTGTCGCTCGTGACAAGAATGTCCGGCTTCGTCGAAGTGAAGGCGAGAGCTATGGCAGTGTCGTTTGATGAGGCGGACGATTTGTTCCAGGAAGGCCTTATGGGACTGCTCGATGCGGTTAAAGCTTACCGTATAGAAAAGGGCGTGTCGTTCCGTACGTTCGCAAATGTTTGTGTAAGAAATAAAATGCTTGACGTCTGTCTGAAGCGGGGTAGCTTTTTGTCTTTGGAGGACGTGGAAAAACTGCCGCAGGATGAGAGCCTTGTGCAGAGTCCCGAAAGTATCTATGTTCAGAAGGAACAGCAGCAGCTTACTTTCGAAAAGGTCTCAAAGGAGCTCAGCGATGCGGAGTGGAATGTTTTACAATTATATTTGAGGGGATTTTCTTATAGCCACATAGCTTCAGAGCTTAAAACCTCGGTTAAAGCAGCTGATAACGCAATGCAAAGGGTTAGGCGGAAACTCAGATTAGTTTTGAGAACAAATAAGCAGTAAAACGGCTGATGCCGTTAATATGGCCAAATAGCTTAATTACAGAGCGTTGTTTTACAAAGGTGTCGGTGTAATTCCGACTTGGCAAATCTTTTTATTACTTTAAGCGAGGGAATTTATCATGTACGAAGACAAGACATTAGTGTGCAAGGAATGCGGCAACGAGTTCGTATTCACAGCAGGCGAGCAGGAGTTCTATGCAGAAAAGGGTTTTGTAAACGAGCCACAGAGATGCAAGGCTTGCAGAGATGCAAGAAAGAACGCTGCTAAGGGAGAAAGAGAAATGTTCACAGCTACATGTGCTGCTTGCGGCGCAGAAGCTAAGGTTCCTTTCAGACCAAGAGAAGACCGTCCTGTATATTGCAGCGAATGCTTTGCAAAGATGAAGGAAGAATAAAAAAGTATTTTTTCAGCCTGTGAATTTTTCGCAGGCTGTTTTTTGGCTTTATGTGTTGCAATTTGACTGCAAAAGGGTTATAATATATCTGTAAGTATGATAAGAAAGGAATGATTTTAATATGGAAATCACAAAGAATACAATCATCGGCGATATCCTCGACGAAAATGCAAAGCTCGCTCCTTACTTTCTCGAAATGGGAATGCATTGCCTCGGCTGTCCTTCAGCAAGAGCTGAAACAGTTGCACAGGCTTGTGCAGTGCACGGAGTAGATGCAGACGAGCTCGTAAAGAAGCTCAACGCAGCACTCGCTGAGTAAAAGAAATGTAACCAGATTGCGTCCGCCGAAAACGCTCGACGGGCGTAATTTTTGATTGATTAGGAAAGGCAGGCATTGTAATGCTCGACAACAGACTTTTAGCTTGTGCAACGCTTGTAAGCGGAAAGGGAATAGCCGTCGATGTCGGTACGGACCATGGATATCTGCCGTGCTACCTCGTCCAAAACGGCATCTGCGAAAAAGCAGTAGCAGCCGATGTTAATACCGCACCGCTTATGAGTGCAGTCAAGAATATTGAAAAATGCGGTCTCGCTGACAAGGTCGATACAGTGCTGTCTGACGGACTTACGGGGCTTTCTGCACAAGGCGTCAGCGACGTTATTATCGCAGGTATGGGCGGCGAGCTAATCGCCGATATTATCTCAAGAGGAAAGAGCTTCTATGACGCACAGTTTATCCTCCAGCCTATGACAAAGCCAGAATATCTGCGTAAATGGCTCTGGGATAACGGCTTTGAAATAGCCTTAGAAAAAGCCTGCAAGGACGAGTTTTACTATACCGTTATGCTCGTGCACTTTACAGGTAAGAATACAAGCTATAACGAGGAAATGCTCTATGTCGGAAAAATGAAAAACGAAACTGACGAGGAAAAGGGCTGGCTGCTCAAGCAAGCCGAAAAGCTCTCCAAAAAGGGCGAGGGCATGCTCAGGTCGCAGGATAACAGCGACTGCGCAAGCTACTACCTCTCGCTTTCTCAGTATATAAAGAATTATGCCAAGGGGGAATTGTAATGTCTACGGTTAAGGATATCTTCAGTTGTATAGACGAGGTTGCACCATTCTGTATGCAGGAGGGCTACGACAACAGCGGACTTGTTATTTCAGGCACGGATAAGCAGGCCGGAAAGGTCCTTGTCGCACTCGATATAACAAAGGACGTCGCACTCGAAGCTATGGAAAAGGGCGTAGATGTCATAGTCTCCCACCACCCCGTAATCTTCAAGGGGCTTAAGCATATCGAAGCCGATTCACCTGTCGGAATTCTGCTCAGAAATGATATCTCCGCTGTCTGTGCACATACAAATTTCGATAGCGCAATCCTCTGCAACGCACTCTGCGAAAAGCTTGACCTCGCCAAGGGCGACGATTTGATAGTCGAAAACGGCGTGCCAACAGGCTGTATCTGTGAGTGCGAAGAGGTGAAGGTCAGCGAGCTCGCTAAAAGAATCAAGGAAAAGCTCGGCTGTCAGTGTGTGAGATATAGCCTTGCGGATAAAACGGTAAGCAGAATAGCCGTCTGCAACGGCAGCGGCGGAAGCTTCCTTCCAAAAGTCATAAAGGCAGGCTGTGACTGTTATATCACGGGCGACGTAAAACACGACGTGTTTGTTGATGCCTATAACGAGGGCCTTGCAGTTATCGACGCAGGACACTTCCATACGGAGAATCTGTTCTGCGATTATGTAAAGAGCCTGCTTGTCTCAAGACTCGACGATGTAGAGGTTTCTGTTGCACAGAGCAACAGGGATATCCTCAGCTACGAAATCTGATTTAAGGAGTACCGTAATGGCACTTGACGGAATATTTTTATGTGCAGTCAAAAATGAACTGCAATGCCTTGTCGGAGGCAGAGTGGATAAAATATATCAGCCCTCAAGAGAAGAGCTGGTGTTTGTCATCAGAACAAGAGAGGGTGCATTCAAGCTCCTCTTCAATGCCTCCGCAAACGACGCCAGAGTCCATATCACAAAGGCGCAGATAGATAATCCTAAAACACCGCCGATGTTCTGTATGCTTATGAGAAAGCACCTCTCGTCAGGTAAGCTTATCGCAGTAAGACAGGACGGCTTTGAAAGAGTGCTGTTTTTCGATTTTGAGAGCGTCAACGAGCTGGGCGATTTGTGCAACATCACCGTCGCTATGGAGATTATGGGAAGATGCTCAAACCTCATTCTGCTCAGCCGGGACGGAAAGATTATCGACTGTATCAAAAGAGTCGGCTTTGACCAGTCAAGCGTAAGACCTGTCCTGCCTAATATGATATATGAGCCTGTCCCGAAACAGAATAAGCTCAGCCCGTTTGATTTTGATAAGGAAAAGCTGTCCCTGATGCTCTCGCAGCAAGGCTCAAAGCCCCTCGCTAAAGGCCTCGTAGCAACGCTCGAAGGCGTCTCACCTGTCTTTGCAAGAGAAGTGCAGATGTATGCACTTAAGGATAGAGACGTGTGCTGCAGCGAGCTTACAGCCGACGATATCGACAGAGTGTGCTTTTTCCTCTCTAAAACTGCGGATAGTATCAAGAATAATACAAACCGCTTTACACTTGTTAAAACGAAAACAGGCGACCTCAAGGAGTTTTGCTTCTGCGAGCTGTCGCAGTACGGCAGCCTCATGGTAACAAGCGAGGTTAGTTCAGCCTGCGAGCTTCTTGACTTTTTCTATACCGAAAGGGATTTGTCTGCAAGAAGAAAGCAGAAGGCGGCTGACCTGTTCAGACTTCTCATAAATACAACAGAAAGAGTGTCACGCAGACTTTCAAATCAGAAGCAGGAGCTGTCTGAGTGTGCAAAGCGTGACGAGCTCAAAATGTACGGCGACCTCATTATGTCAAACGTCTACGCAATCAAAAAGGGCGACAGCATCGCAAGGCTCATAAACTTCTATCACGAAAATGCCCCGGAGGTCGAAATCAAGCTCGATACAAGGCTTACCCCCGCACAGAACGCCCAGAAGTATTACGCAGAATACAGAAAAGCCGATACAGCAGAGAAAAAGCTCACCGAGCTCATTAAGCAGGGCGAGGAGGAGCTGCAGTATATCGACAGCGTGTTCGATTCTCTCTCAAGAGCCAATACCGAGGAGGAAATAGCCGTTCTCCGTGAAGAGCTCGCTGATGAAGGCTATGTAAGAAAGGGCAGGGAAAAGGGCAAAGCCTCAAAATCTCCGAAGCCTCTCGAGTTTACCTCATCAGACGGATATACAATCCTCGTGGGAAGAAACAACAGACAGAACGATAAGCTTACCCTAAAGGACAGCGACAAGAACGATATATGGCTGCATACACATAATATCGCAGGCTCTCACGTTATTATCAGAACAAACGGCGAAGAGGTGCCTGACAGTACGGTGGAGCAGGCAGCAAGACTTGCCGCACTTCATTCAAAGGCTAAAAGCTCATCGCAGGTTCCTGTCGATTATACACTCGTGAAGTTTGTAAAAAAGCCGTCAGGAGCAAAGCCGGGAATGGTTATCTTCACAAATAACAGAACACTCTATGTCACTCCAAGTGAGGAAGAAGCCCGTGAGCTGTCTGATAAATAGCAAGCTCGTGCACATTTGCACAAAATATATGCCCGATATCGAATAAAAGTCGAAAAAAGCTACAAAATAGAAATAAACCTATTGACAAAACGCCCCGTTGCTGATATAATAATAAAGCTGTCTGATGAAGACGGTTTTCAGTAACGAGGCGTAACTCAGTTTGGTAGAGTGCTTGGTTTGGGACCAAGATGCCGCAGGTTCAAGTCCTGTCGCCTCGACCATTTGCTTTTTGCTTGTGGCATAAAAGCGTTATAATTTTTCAGAAATAAAAGTACTTGACAAACGGGTTTGTTTGTGATATAATAAACTTCGTTGTTTAAGCTGGTGTAGCTCAGTTGGTAGAGCAGCTGATTTGTAATCAGCAGGTCGGGGGTTCGAGTCCGTCCACCAGCTCCAACATTTTTATTTCTGAATATGGGAGAGTTCCCGAGTCGCCAAAGGGGGCAGACTGTAAATCTGTTGCTTTTCGCTTCGGTGGTTCGAATCCACCCTCTCCCACCACCTACTTTGTGCCTCCACATTTGCGGGGGCACATTTTTATTTGATTTGTCTGTCGTCAGTCAAAAAGGAGTAATACGAAAATGATAAGAGAAGATTTAAGAAACATAGCAATCATTGCCCACGTTGACCACGGAAAAACGACATTGGTTGACGAAATGCTAAAGCAGGGCGGCGCATACCGTGAAAATCAGGCAACCGAAGAACGCGCAA
>JAFQLH010000024.1 GCA_017396665.1 Oscillospiraceae bacterium
ATACATGATCTTATGGAGCTGAAGGATATAGTTTCTGGTTATCGGGATCGCATCAAAGCTCTCATGAATGATATTCAGCACATCACGATAACCAGCGATCTCCTGTTCATCACGATTTCTTGGAGCGGTCTTTTCCTCCACCAGCTGTCTGATACGTGTATTAGTGGTGACTATGCCTTCAATTGCATTAGAAGCCTCTGTACTCTGTATCTTTGCGATCTCCACAAGCTTTTCAAGTTCTTCGGGACGCTGCTTCAGATACAGCTCCTGTTTGCCTGCTTCTTTATATATAGCAGCTATATATCCAAGAATATCAGAATCCCATTTCTGGTCTTTAACAGAAGAATAATTGAATGTTCTCATTCCCTTAGCCACCGCCCTTTCCCTTAAATCATAGCATAAATCAAGGGAAAAGTCAACAAATATTTGACTTTTCCCTTATAATATAGGATTTTTAAGGCCTGTTTATACAATAATACGGCGTATTTTCTTTTTCCATCACATCCTCAACCGCCACAAATCTCTCGTATTCATCAATGATCGCCTCCTCGAACCTGTTCCTCGCCTCAGCACACATTGGATGCACTATATCCCTGTAAGCTCCGCATTCATCCTTGCGGCTCGGCATAGCCACAAAGAGTCTGCCGCCGCCCTGAATGACCTTGATGTCATGCACTGCAAAGCAGTCGTCCAGCACGACAGAGGCTATGGCCTTGAGGTTGCCCTCATCGAATGTCTTTCTGATCTTGATCTCACTGATTGTCATAAAATTTGTCCTTCTTTCTTGTTAAAATGAATTCGGTCAGAACTCAGTTGTCCATTGACCTTTAAAACCTATCCGACGGTGCACGAGCACCGTCAGAATATCGTTAATTACTAATAGTACTGTACGGCTTCACCTTATCCACAAACCTCGCCTTTTCTCCGCTGGTTATAAGCACTGCCTTATCTCTCGGCATACACATAACGGTTTCGGGAGTCCTGCATACTCTGCAGGCGATGAAATTCGCCGTATCAATATCCTGCGAGCCAAGATAAAGCAGATGATCGCAGTTGTTGGTGATGGTCGCAGCCTCAGAGTATTTGTACATACTTTGAAGCTGTGTAAGGCTCTGGAGGATTATGCTTACAGATATCTCTCTGGAACGTATCACGGAAATTATTTTGTCGAAGTCGGGTATCCTTGCGCTCGCAGCAAAGTCGTCCATCATGATTCGTACAGGAACTTTAAGTCTGCCGTCTGGGTTCTTGTCCGCTTCCGAACAGAGCAGCTGCAGCGCCTGAGTGTAGAACACATTGACAAGCTGGTCGAACGCCCTGTCTGTATCGCTTACATTAAGAAACAATACAGTCTTCTTTCTGCCCAAGTCCCGTATATCAAAGCCCTCGGAATTACCGAAGATAGTTCTTGCTTCCTCAAAATCGAACGGCTCTAAAGCGCGGTTGGCAAATTCTATTATGCTGCTCCACATTTTGTCGGCAGCGGAACTCGCACGACTCTCATAGAATTTCTTCGCCGCAAAGGTGTTGGGGTGTTTGTCCGCCCACTGCAGGAACGACAGCTCGCCGTTGCGTCCAATATATGTATGGTGCAGCTTGCAGACGCTTATCATGTTCTGCTCCTCAGGAACGAGTGTTTCCAGACAGAATGCTATGAGAAAAGCAATATATCCTGCTGCTGCCATCTCCCAGAACGGCTCTTCCTTGTCAAGCGTCGGCATTATGGTAGTTGCAAGCGTTATTATATCCTTCTCGCATAACTTGCCGTTGTCATAGCGCCGTATTCCGCTTAATGGGTTGTAGCCGCAGGAGCTCAGCGGGTCTACGAGGTCAAGGGTATAGACTGAATACCCCTTGGCTTTTAGCTCATCACTGAACATTCTGTGAAGCTGACCCTTGGTATCTGACACCACCATGCTTCCTGTAATGTTCTGAAGATTAGGTATGACATAACCACCTGTCTTCCCGGAGCCTGACGAGCCAATTATCATATCGTTGTTGTTAAGCCCTGTTTTCCTTGTATCGTTGGAGACAGTTATCCCATCAGCGAGATATCTCATATTCCTCACGGCTTACACCTCCTTCAATATCTCTGTTGCAAGTCCGAAAGCGACTGCTTCCTCGGCACTGTAATAGGTGTCGTTCGCCGTGAGCTTGTATATCTCTCTGATGCGCCTTCCTGTCTTAGCTGCGATTATCCTTGCAAGCGATTCTCTTACCTCATTAAGCTTATCCAACTCATGCTGTATCTCATGCGACTTCCTGCCACCTATATCGTTGTGACCGTAAGAGGGGTCGTGTATCATGAGCCTTGTGTGAGGCAGCATCTGCCGCTTGTTGCCAGCAAGGAAGAGTATCGCTCCCATACTCGCGGCTGTCCCGATGCACACTGTTCTTACAGGCGCTTTCATTGCAGATATGTAATCATACACAGCAAGTCCGCTTATGACCTCACCGCCTGGGCTGTTTATGTACAGAGTTATCTCGCTCTTGTTGTCCTCATGCTCAAGGTGCATGAGCTGCTTTATCACCTCCGCCGAGGTCTGCGCATCGATGGGAGAAGTCAGGAACACTGACCTCGAATTGAACAGCTCATCATCAAGCCTTATGCACTCGATACCTCTTGAAGACTCCTTTAATACATTTGCCATATTATTTTTCCTCCGTTAACTCGGTTTTCTTTGCGTACTTTTCTTTGAGCTTATCTATGTCGAAGTATCTCGGAAAAGCATATCTGAAATGCTTTATGAAGAAGTAATACAGATCCTCATAGCTCTTTCGTATGCCCGCTTCAAATTCCTCTATCGACTGGTTGGGCATCCAGCATTTACGCTGAAAAGCGTCGAACTGCTGAAGAAGCTCCTCTACCGTTGTCTTTTTTGTGATGGTAAACCCGATATGATTCTTCACATTTTTCTTAAAGGCTCTGAAGATATTTGTCGAAGCTTCTATCGTTCGTTTTGAACGCAGTATGAGACAGTTCAGATAACCCTTGACGGTCACTGCTTTAAACAGCCGCAGATTGCTGTCATTTGCCTGGGCATACACCAGCATATATCTGATATGTGCGAGCAGGGTGAGTCGCATATTAAGACCCCATTTAGGGTCAGCTGCTTCCTGATATGCCTTGCAGTTCGGAAACGAGTGAATGAAACCGAGCGCTTCACCATAGGTAAGCTCCGCGCATCTTTCAGCGTCCAGTTCGTTATCCTCCATGAAGAATCGCATAAGCTTCATAAGGTTATCCGCACTGCCACGCGGGAACTGTGACAGCTTTGTTTCCGCGAGCTTTGTGATTATCTCCCCGACAGAGTGATATTCGTTTATATACCCTACCCGAGATGCTCTTGTGATGTTTTCAAGAGTTGTTTGCAAAAGATCACTTCTTTCTGTAATTTTTTCAGGTCATTTTGACCCTGTTTTAAGACCCGACGGCACGCGAGTGCCGAAAAAAGAAAAACCGTGCAGGAGTCTGCACGGTCGATTATATTTTCGAAGCTTTAGCGACTATTATGACAGGACGCAAAACAATTCCTTCACGGCTATTGTTGTTGCTTTCTCCAAGC
>JAFQLH010000004.1 GCA_017396665.1 Oscillospiraceae bacterium
CGTGCTATCGTTCGTGAGCCACAGGTATTCCTTCTCGACGAGCCTCTTTCCAACCTCGACGCTAAGCTCAGAGCTCAGATGAGAACTGAGATTTCCAAGCTCCACAAGAAGCTCGGTACTACATTTATCTACGTAACACACGACCAGACAGAAGCTATGACAATGGGTGACAGAATCGTAGTTATGAAGGACGGTTACATTCAGCAGATTGACTCACCTACAAACCTCTACCAGAACCCTGTTAACCAGTTCGTAGCTGGATTCATCGGTTCACCACAGATGAACTTCATCGACGCTATCCTCAGAAAGAGCGAAGACGGCAAGTACGTTGTTGAATTCGGTTCTGAAGATACAAAGACAACAAGAGGCAAGAAGTACTATGTAGAAGTTCCTGAAGCTAAGGCTGACGCTGAAGTTCTCGAGCCACTGGTTGACCAGGAAATCGTAATGGGCGTACGTCCAGAGTGTCTCCACGATGAAGCTGACATCATTGCTGAAGCTACAACAGGCGTTATCGAAGCTGAAGTTGAAGTAACAGAAATGATGGGTGCTGAAACTTACCTCTACATCAACTGCGAAGGCATCAGCCTCACAGCTAGAGTTTCACCACGTTCAACAGCTCGTCCTCAGGACCACATCAAGATTGCTATTGACCCTAACAGAATGCACCTCTTTGATAAGGAAACTGAAAAGTCCCTCATCAACTAATTGCATCGGACAATTGAACAAACTATTGAAAGTCCTCCCATCATGGGGGGACTTTTTTAGAAAGGAAATTACTATGAACCACAAGCTTTTAAAGAGAATCCTGTGCATAGCTCTCACACTTTGCTTAGGTTTTGGCTGTACGGCGTGCTCAGGCGACAGCTCATCGACGGGCAGTACTGCCGATGACAGATCTGTTTCGGATTCTGAATCTGCTGTTGACAATAGTTCTTCCGAGGCTGACGAATCGAGCGAGGAGGAAATCATCCCTACAACATATGAGGAATACTACGAGGTTATGCTGAAAAAGAGTCTTGTATCTGTCGGCAACCCCAACCCTATGCTAGACATAATGGACAGGGCAAAGAACGGCGAGGAGGTTACGGTTGCGTACATCGGCGGTTCTATTACAGAGGGGCTTACTGCTACTCCGAACACCTGTTACGCAAAGCTTTCCTACGAATACTTTGCTGAAAACTACGGCAAGGGTGACAACGTGAAGTATGTTAATGCAGGTCTTAGCGGAACGCCTTCTATTCTGGGCACGTTCAGGCTTGAGAGAGATGTTCTGCAGTACAATCCTGATATTGTGTTTATCGAATTTGCGGTAAATGACGGAAGCGAGGGCACATACCAGGGAGCATACGAGGGAATTATCAGGACGGTATACGAGAGAAATCCGAAGGCTGCTGTTGTGCTTCTTTTTGCAAGAACTGCTGACGGATACACTGCGCAGGACTACATGAAGCAGATTGGCGAATACTACAAGCTTCCTATGATAAGCTACGCAGACGGTCTGACCTACATGTTTGACAACGGACAGATGGAATGGAAGGACTTTTCGAGCGACCAGTCTCACCCGAACGGCAACGGCCACAAGGTTGTAAGAGACATCATTGCGTACTATTTTGACACAGTTGCGAAGACAGAGCGTGCTGAAAAGGACTACAAGCTTACGCCTATTTATCTTCTGAGTGACACATATGTCAACTGTCATCTTATTGAGGGCGACAAGCTTGAGGCAGACTCGCTTGGTAGCTGGAAGGTTGGTTCTACGATAAACACCTTCACAAACGGCTGGACCTACGAGGGAAGCGCCGGCAACAACGAGCCTTTGGTATTCTCGATTGAAGCAAAGAATCTCTATCTTGTTTTCAAGGAGAACAACACAGGTAATCTTGGCAAGGTAAGGTGCGTAATTACCTCCGAGGACGGAACGGTTGACGAGATGCCGATTGATGCTATAACATCGGGTGGCTGGGGCAACCCGACTGTCAAGCTTCTTAAAATCTCCGGTAAGAAGCAGGTATACAAGGTTGAAATCTTTATGGATGAGGGCAACGAGGACAAGCTCTTCGAGGTTCTCGGCTTTGGATACACTTTATAATTTCTGACACACTTTCGGGCACATGTGGGTGCGGCGAAGCCGCACCGTGATGCCGCCGCAGGCGGCATCTTCCTTCAGCGCAAGCTGAAGCACATGTGCCCTGTTTTTTGCACCTTTCACATTAACCGAAAAAACGCACCTTTCATATAATGAAGTATACCGACAGAGATGTCGTGAAGCACTATGAAAGGAGGCGTCACCCAACCTATCGGTGACGATATTTATGAATAGAGAAACTGTATTTCTGGTGGTCGGAGGAGACCTTCGTCAGAATTTCCTTGCAAGGCGGCTGTGCGAAAGCTCCGACTATGTGTACACGCTCGGACTTTGCAGGGACTACCGCTACCCTGCCTTCAAGGAGATAGACAAGGACGGGCTCAAAACGATAAAAGCCGACGTGATTGTCCTGCCCCTTGTTGCGACAAACGACGGTGTAAACGTAAACTCCCCGTTTTGCGAAGATGAGATACCGTTAGAGGCACTCCTGTGCTGTGCTGATGATAACACACTGGTGGCAGGCGGAAGGCTGTCAGGGGCTGTTACGGGGCTTTTTGAGGAACACGGCATAAAATGCTGTGATTACTTCGAGAGAGAGGAGCTTATTATCCGCAACTGTGTTGCAACCGCAGAGGGTGCACTTTCGCTTGCTATGGACAACACAGCGACGACAATTTGCGACACACCGACTGCTGTAATCGGGTTCGGCCGTGTTGCAAAGGCGGTAGCAAGGCTTTTTGACGCAGTAGGTGCAAGGGTACATATTGCAGCGAGGAAGCAGTCTGACCTTGCATACGCTACGACGCTCGGCTACGAGGCTGTTAAGCTTTCCGACTTCATTTCCTCGCCCTACGGCTACCCTATCATTATAAACACGGTACCGTCATTGCTTCTGGACTCAGACTGCCTTAAAAAGATTCCGACAGACACGCTTATTCTCGACCTTGCTTCAAAGCCGGGCGGAGTAGATTTTAGCTACGCTTCACAGCTTGGTCTTAAGGTTATCTGGGCACTCTCCCTTCCGCCAAACGATACAAAATGCGAACCCCCACAGGGCGTACTCTGTGGGGGTGATTTGTGATTACGGGCGACAAGCGGCGGCTTCGCCGCCGACTGCCCTTCGGGCAGTCTCTTGCCCGCCGAAGGCGGGCAAGCCTTGTCGCCCTATGTAATTTTAATATAAAGCCTCTCCTATAGTCTTCACGTTTGCGTCAAAGTCAAGCTCTAAAACAGACTGACCACCTATCGTAGCACCTCTGTAACAATCGTCACAAGGGATTCTCAGCTCCTCTAAGTCGTAGCCTACGTACCTAATCATCTTAAGCGACAACAGATACATATCCTTCTTCGCCATATTTGTCACAGCGCTCTGAGCACAGGTCTTTAAAAACTTGTCGAGGTCGCCTATCGAAAGCGTCTTAGCCTTCTCGAATATCTTCCTTATAACCTCTCTCTGCCTCTGGGTACGCTCAAAATCTGCATTTCCGACATACCTGAGCCTTGCATATGCAAGTGCCTGGTTACCGTTCATAATATACGTTCCTCCGCCCGGGAGAAAATCGGTGTTGCTCGGTCTTCCTGCAATGTCGTTGACCTCTGCCATAGGCGCTCTCATTCCCTGCGCCTCAGCATCAGAAACTGTCAGCTCTATTCCGCCAACTGCATCAACGATATCAGAAAATGACTCAAAGTTTATGTAGACATAGTCATCAATCTCAAACTTGAAATTTACCTCAAGCGTGTCCATGAGAAGCTCCGCTCCACCGTATCTGTATGAGGCGTTCAGCTTACCCATTCCCCTTCCGGGAATTTCTACGTAGCTGTCACGCATAAATGAAACCATCGTTATTGTTTCCCTGTCGCTATTTATTGAAAGAAGTATAACAGTATCCGCTCTGCCCCTTTCTTCTGCACTTCTTGTGTCGGCTCCGATAAGAAGGATGTTAGTAACGTCCTTGCTCTGCATAAGCACAGTGTCATGCTCGATACGTTCCCCATCCTCTACCGTTTCAACCTCATGTATATATCTCAGCACAATCACAGTATACACTATAAACAATATAGTGCACAGCGAAACGGCAAAGCCCAAAAGTTTATCTATAAACCTGAATATCCTTCTGAACAGCGAGGGCTTTTTCTCCTCTTTCTCATCAGCTTCTTCTATATCATCTTCAAGCTCTTCATCTTCATAATCAAATGAACTCATATAAAAAAACTCCCTTCTTTTAAACTACACCACTCATTATATTGCATTAAAGCCATATTGTCAATCAAAACAGCATATAATATACTGCGCAAAAAGGAGGGAATTCCTTGAAGCTTATCAAAAAAGAGAACCTCGGAAGGTTTGTCCTTTACATATACGAGGGCGGAAGCGACCCTAAAACTATATACCGAAGGGTGTTGAACGCAGTTGAAAACCGCAATCTACGCAAGGCAGTCGGCAGACAAACGGGACAGCATAAGCATAGAAAGCCAGATTGACGATTGTATGGCGCTTGCGGGAAAAGAGCCGTACATATTTTCCGACAGGGGCTTTTCAGGTGCTACGCTCAACCGCCCCGGCTTCTCAGAGCTTATGTCACTTGTCAGAAGCAAAGAGATTGACAGGATTATCATATACCGTCTTGACAGAATAAGCCGTTCACTAATCGACTTTGTTATTCTCACAGATGAACTCAAGAAGCTCGGTGTGACGCTTATTTCAAGGACAGAGGGCTTTGACACCTCGTCTGAGACTGGGATTATCCTTCTGAACATTCTTATGATGTTTGCCGAAATGGAACGTGGTGCAATTCGCAGGCGTGTTACAGACAACTACTACGCAAGAGGAAAGCTGGGTCTGTATCTTGGCGGATATGCCCCAATCGGCTACGACAAGGCAGACACAATACATATGGGCTACAAGACCTCCTGCTTTGTGCCCAACTCAGACAGGGTACTTGTTGAAGAAATATACTCACTGTATGTTAATTCTCATATGAGCATAAACTCAATTGCCGCACATCTTAACGACCGTCATATCAAGGGCAAACGTGGCGGTGGCTGGACCGCAAGCTCGGTGAGGCGTATTCTACGCTCGCCTGTGTATGTTATGGCTGACAAATCGGTATACGACTACCTCTTGTCACAGGGATGCGTTATCAACAGCGACTGTGCCGCTTTTGACGGAAAGCACGGGCTTATGAGCTACTCCGGAAGCGAGCAACGAAGCGGTACAAAGCACACTTCATTTTGCGGAGAGAACATCTCTGTAGGCTTGCACCGGGGAATTATTCCCGCCCCCCTCTGGCTTGAGGCACAGAGCCGTCGGTTTGCAAGTGTGCCCTCAGCCGCAACAGGTAAAACGAGCTGGCTTCAGGGGCTTATGAAGTGTAGCTGCGGTTATTCACTTTACACCAAGTCCTACAAGGGCAGGATTTATCTTTGCTGTCGTGGCCGCAAGCTTCACCTTTGCACCGACAAGCCCTGCATTACTGCAGACGAGCTTGAATCACTCTTAGAGCCGATGCTCGAAAGTCGCCTCAAGCTATTTTTCAAAAGCTACTCTTCTCCTTGTGACACTACTTCCTCGCAGGCAGATGTAATTGCACAGATAGACTGCGAGATTGAAAACTCAGAGACAAGGCTTGCCCGTTTACAAGGTGCACAGCTTTCAGAGTGTATTGCACAGCTTGAAAAGCTAAGGCGGCAGCGACTTTATGCAAAAAAACAGCCCCCGCTTCAAGATGAGGCTGAGGCGATATCATTTTCATCACTTGACTTTGAGTCAAAAAAGCTTGTAGCGTCGCTTCTGATAACACGCATTGAGTTATCCTCCGCCTACATAAAGCTAATCTTCACATAAAGAAAGCCCCCACCAAACCGGTGAGGGCGAATTTTCTTTTTGTGCATTCGCATAAGCGAAAGCATTTAAATCAACTAATACACTTATTCCTTTACGCCACCGAGAGCAACGCCGGCGATAATGTACTTGGAGAGTGCGAGGTAGAATACGATAAGAGGAACCGCTGTGAGCGAAAGTCCCCAGTAAACTGCACCATACTCTGTTGAGTACTTATTACCGTTGAGCTTACCAACGAGGACTGGAATTGTAGACATATCCAGGTCATCAAGAAGAATTGATGGGAGGAGGTAGTTATTCCAGTTTGTAACCATCGCAAAGATAGCCATTGTTGCCATACCTGGCTTTAATATAGGAAGAACAAGTCTGTTGAAGATGCCAAATTCGGAACTTCCGTCTATTCGTCCCGCTTCAACCATTTCCAGCGACAACGCTGAAGCCATGTATTGCCTCAGGAAGAATACAGTACCAGGTGCTGCGATTGCAGGCACGATGAATGGTATGTAGTTATTTGTGAGATTCCACTTGTACATCATTTCAACGAAACTGATTACGGTTACCTGTGTAGGAACCATCTGAATCAGCATAATGAAGCCATAGAGAAGCTTATTAAGCTTGAATCTGTATACTGTAAATCCGTAAGCTGTGAGAGCTGAGAAGTATACAGAGAGGATTGTAGCACCGGCTGCAATGATAAAGGAGTTAAGGAAGCCTCTACCGAATGGAAGTCCGAGTGCCTTAGAGGTAAGAAGATACTTACCGTTTGCGATAAAGGACTTTGATGGGAGGAGAGAAGCAATAGTCTTATTGGTAATCTCCGGAGCCCAGTTGAGGTTAGCCTTCTGAATCTCAAGTCTGTCCTTTGATGCGTTAAACAGCATGATGATGAAAGGTGCGATTGCAATGATGGTAAGGAAGATACATACAATGTATACAAAAATCTTTACCAGAGTAATACGAAAATGGTAACCGCCCTTAACAGTCTTAACTGCGCCAGAATAATTAGCCATTAAATATTACCCCCTTCCAATGCTGCCTGTTCCTTTGCACGCTTCTTAGCAGCCTTCTTTGCCTTTGCTTCGTCCTTATCTCTCATAATCCAGAAGAGGAACAGAGCAATTGCAGCTGTTACAGCGAACAGGAATACTGAAGCCGCACAAGCCTTACCTACGGAAGTTGTACCTGTGTAAGCAATCTTCTTAATGTAAATTACGATTGTAGTAACGTGAGGACCGAATGCAGCACTGTTGTTACCGATTGCGAACATATTTGGTACGTCGAACATCTGGAAACCACCGATGAGGGATGTTACCAGTGTGTAGGTCATAATAGGTTTAATAAGCGGCAGAGTTATCTTTCTGAATGTCTGGAAGCCTGATGCTCCGTCGATAGAAGCAGCTTCGAAGAACGATGGGTTAATACCCAAGATACCTGCGATAAGTACAATCATTGTCTGACCATACCACATCCACCACTGGATGAACGCTACAATGCCTCGACCGAACCATTCACTTGTGAACGGCATACGAGAGCTCTTGAGGTAACCAATGGATACCGCAAAATTGTGGATAAATCCGTTTGGTCTGATAAATGCGAGGAACAGTACGCCTACTGTAGTAGCAGTCATAATGTTAGGCATGTAGAATACAACCTTAAAGAAGCCCTGACCCTTTACTCTAATCTTTTCGTTTGTAAACCAAGCGGCAAGAAGGAGAGCCATGCCGAGCTGTGGAATAAAGCCCATCAGCCACATTACAGGTGTATTATACATTGCATCACGGAAATATGTGTCCTCAAGAATTACCTTGAACTGGTCAAGACCAACAAAGTCAAAGTTCTGACTTGGGTCTGTATACCATGCCTTAGCATTTGTGAGAGCATAACGGAAAGTGTCAACAAGCGGCACAACCTGGAAGATTAAGTAGGTCAGAAAGAACGGGGCAATGAAAATATAACCCCAATGATTCTTTTCAAGTTTAGCACGTTTTCTTTTAGTTGAAGCCATTTTTCACACTCCTACTTTGTTTATTAACGAAAACTAAAGACGGGTGGGCTTCCCCACCCGTCTAGTTTGCGAGTTATGACTCTTGTTAATTTAAACTGAAATTTAAATTACTTGAGGCCTTCAATGCTTGTAGAAGCTTCTTCCTTAATCATAGCAAGAGCGTCTTCCATTGATGCACCGTTAAGTACGTATGCAAGTGTTGCATTGTTTACTGCAGTGTTGAATGTATCGTCGTACTTAGACATTGTCTTAGCGTTTACGTTCTTAGCAGCTTCAGCGAAGTACTGGTAGTGGTTCTGTCCGCCGAGGAATGGGTTGTTGAATGCTTCGTCATCCTTGATAGCGTCAACTACAGAAATCTTAGAAACGAAGTCGCCAGAAGTCTTAGCGTAGTCTGTCATAGCTTCAGCATCACATGTGTAGAACTCGATAACGTCAGCAACGATTGCCTTCTTAGCTTCGTCAGCTGCACACTTATCGGAACCGTACCACCATGTACCGCCCCAGAAGTAAGCCATAGGACCCTGAACCATGCCCCACTTACCGAATGAGCCGTTGCCTACTACGTAGTCGGAGTCAGCAACTGTTGGGTTGCCTTCTTCGTCAGCAGCACCTGTCTTTGTCTTGAGACAGTTTGGCTTGATTGTGTAGTGGAGGTACCATGTGCATCCGAAGTAGCAGAATACACCGTCAACCATGCCTTCGTTCCACTCTGGCTTCCACTGTGTGTTGTCAGCGTAGTTTGTCTGCTCGTTGTCGCAGAGGTACTTTGTAACTTCGAGGTATTCCTTAACGAGGTCTTCGTCGAGGTGGTAGTTGAGGTCAGCGTCTACCCAAGCAGCATCTCTGTTAGCCATGAAGCATCTCTTGAGTTCGTCGATACCTGATACCATGTAGATATCATTTTCCTTGAGTGTATCAGCAACCTTCTTGAAATCATCCCATGTAGAAATCTTAGCCTGCATCTCTTCAGGAGTCTTTACTCCGAGGTACTGCTCAGCATAGTCAGTTCTGTAAAGGATAGCACCTGGTGTAGCCTGGTGTGAGATAGCCATTCTGTTGCCATCAACTGTTGTGAAGTCGAGCATGTAGCTGTAGTAGTCGTTTTCATCAAACTCTACGCCGAGTTCAGCAAGTGTAGCTGTTCCTTCGTAGCCAGCAAAGAGCTGTGCATAGTCAGCGTCAGCAAGGAAGAGGTCTGGAGCTTCGTCACCGTTAAGTGCGGAACCAACCTTCTGGATGTAAGTAGAAGCATCAGCTTCGAGTGTTACATCGAACTCAACATTAACGTCAGGATTCTTCTCCTTGTATCTGTCGAGCATACCCTGTGTTTCGTTTGTGAATGTGTAAACCTTGATAGTTACCTTTTCACCGCTTGGTGCACCACTGTTATCAGTTGTGCTGCTGCCTGTGCTGTCGTTGCCGCTGTTAGCAGCTGCAGATGATGATGATGAATCATCGCCGCCACATGCTGTGAGCATTGAAGCTGCCATAGCAAGTGCGAGTGTTCCGGAAAGAACTCTCTTAAGTTTGTTCATTGAAATCTTCCTCCTTAAATTGTGTGCATTAGTATAGTTGTTTATTAATGCCTTAATTTATTTGACGGTTTCCCCCTCGATAAGCTCACCGTCTACTAATAAAACCTCGTTAAAGGTTTGAGGGTTCTCAATTAACTCTACCAGCCTTTTTGCTGCAAGATATCCAATCTTGTTTGTATCCTGGCGGTAGGTTGTCAGCTTTGGTGAAATAACCTGCGAAAGACTTATTCCGTCGTAGCCGACTATTGAAACATCGTCGGGAACCTTGATTCCCATATCCTTGAGGGCGTTGAGTCCGCCTATTGCTGAAAAATCGTCCGGCATAAAGATACATGTCGGCGGGTCAGCAAGCGTCATAAGCTCCTTTGTCCTCTCGTAAGTTACGTCTGCGTTATGGAAGTCGCCCGGTACTATGTACTCGTCGATAACGTCAAGACCGATTGCCTGACAGGTCTTCACAAACGCCGCGAGTCGCTTTTCTGCGACCGAGGATTTATTGCCCTGAATGAAACCGATTTTTCTGTGCCCCTTGTTGTAAACGTATTCAACAAGAGCGCCCATACCTGCTGCATTGTCTGAAAGAATCGCAGACCTGCATTCAAACATATGGTCAATTGTAACGACCGGTATATCACCGTTCACAAGCTCGTATATATCCTGGTTTGTGAAATCGGTACACGCAATCAGCACTCCGTCGATATTCCTGTACTTACAATGCTCATATGCGGTCATATCACGTCCGCCTATGTTCTTGTTAATAAAGGTTACGTCGTATCCGAAGGTTTCGCAAGCCGTTTTGAAGGAATTGAGAACCTTCGCAAAGAACTCGTGAGTCAGACCGCTGTCGGCTGCATCGAGATAGACAACGCCGATATTATATGTACGGTTTGTCTTAAGTGCTCTCGCCTGTGAATTCGGGAAGTATCCCATTTCCTTGGCAACCTTAACAAGTCTTTCTCTTGTAGCCTCGCTCACGTCCTTATGTCCGTTGAGCGCCTTGCTGACTGTTGCAACCGATACTCCGCACTTGGCGGATATGTCCTTTAGTGAAACCAAAGCTTACCGCCTCCCTGCAGACCTATATCGTTACTAAATCGTTTCCGTATTAAAAATATACAATATTCCCGCTTCAAATTCAAGTTTTTTCTTCGTTTTTTTTAATTCTGTAATCAATTATGTTAATTCTCACAAAACCATTTCAAAGCTTTTGTGCATGTTGCCAACAAGACATTGCTGTTTGTAACCATTTTGTAATTTTTAAATTAGTTTTGTCACTAAAACATTTAAACAATTGCTTAAGAAACAGTCAATATCAGGCGATGTAATCGTTATTTTTCTTACATATATATGCTTTTCTGTTGCGAAATATCCACCAAAGGAAAATACAATGCAATAAACTATTTAAATCTGTTTAATAATTTTGTATATTTTCACTACAACACCCTTGATTTTGCGTAATTTGCTACTTAAACGTTTAAGTTTGCCTTTTCATATTTTCGCAGGTTGTTTTCTCCCCTCCGGGAAAGACCGCCCCGATAACCTCCGGTGAGATAATTGCCGAGACGATACTGAACATTCTCGAAGAAAGGGGCGGTAGCTATGTATGAAAGGCTGAAGGGGCTCAGAGTCGGAATAGCTATGTGCGGTTCCTTCTGCACCTTTGCAGAGGCTTTCAGGCAGGCGGAGCTGTTGTCGGCGCTGGGCTGCGAGCTGTACCCGATAATGTCTTTGAATGCTTCGACCATTTCGACACGCTTCGGAAAGTCTGCTGACAACATTCAGAGGCTTGAGGGGATTTGCAAGCGGCAAGCGATACTGACGGTTGAAGGTGCTGAGCCAATCGGCCCGAAGAAGATGCTTGATGTACTTCTTGTGATGCCCTGCACCTCGAACACTCTTTCAAAGATAGCCGGCGGTATAACAGACACGCCTGTTACGATGGCGGTAAAGTCGCACATCAGAAACGCACTTCCTGTGATACTTGCCATTGCTACAAACGACGCACTGGGTGCGAGTGCGAAAAACATAGGCGAGCTTCTTTGCCGTAAGAACATCTACTTTGTTCCCTACGGTCAGGACGACTACGCCGCAAAACCGCTTTCTATGATTTCGCATTTTGATTTAGCGGCTGACACAATAGAATCGGCGCTTGACAAAAAGCAGATACAGCCTCTTGTTCTTGCGCCGAAGTAGTATATACTATATATAGTATAGGCTGTCTTGTACCAAGGCAGTCTGTACTTTTCTTTTTTACTCGCTCAGCAGCTCCTTGACAGCTTCGTTTGCCTGCTCATAGATATGCTCAGGTGAGTCGCCGACAAAGAACTCTCCGTTTCTGTAGAGAACCTTGCCTGCACACATTGTCATTTTTACATTCTGCTTTGAACCGCTGTACACGATATTCTTGACGATATTATGGAGAGGCTGCATATTAGGCTGGTTTAAGTCGATTTCGATAATATCCGCCTGCTTTCCTTCCTCGATACAGTCGCAGTCATAAAGTCCCATAGCTCTTGCTCCGTCTATTGCAGCCATTCTGAGAACGTCCTGTGCCGGACAAGCTGACGCATCGCCTGTTGCGAGCTTCTGGAGTGCGGTAACGAGGAACATTTCTCTGAACATATCGAGGCAGTTGTTGCTTGCAGGGCCGTCTGTACCGATTGCGATATTTACTCCCTCGCCTTGCATTCTCTGAATAGGGGCAATTCCGCTTGACAGCTTGAGGTTAGAAGAAGGGTTTGTGACAGCCCACAGCTTTTTCTCCTTGAATATTTCAAAGTCCCTGTCAGAGAGGAAGTTGCAATGGAAACCGCCGCCGCCATACTCGAATATTCCGTTTTCGTACAAAACCTCTGTTGGCGTCATATTGTATCTGCCGATACATTCTTCGACCTCACGCTTTGTTTCGGAGTTGTGCATATACACAGGTGCTTTATACTTTTTAGCAAGCTCCGCTACATCTTTGATAAGGGGCAGCGGAGAGAGATATTCGGAGTGGAGACCGAGCTTATAGGAGATGAGCGGATTAACTGCGTTGAACTTTACAAAGCGGTTTTCGAGGTCCTCTGCCTTGTCATCTCCGCAAACTCCGCCGCACAGAACGCTTCTAAAGCCTGCTTCCGTACAAGCTCTCACATAGTCGTCGGGATAAAAATACATATCGAACACGGCTGTCACGCCACTTGTGAGATATTCTAAAATTGCGACCTTTGTGAACTTATACACTCTGTCGCCTTTGAGCTTTGCTTCCTGCGGGAACACCTTCTGAAAAAGCCACTCCTGTAGAGGAAGGTCATCGGCATAGGAACGCAGAAATGTCATAGCCGAATGTGTGTGGCAGTTTTTGAATGACGGCATAAGCAGGTTGCCCTTGATATCGTACTCGCTGTCAAACGGCTGGTCTGACGTTTTCGCAGCACCGACATACTCGATTTTATCGTCCCTTGTCCACACCTCTCCGTCTGTGATTGTCATATCCTTTTTCAGGATTCTTGCGTTATAAAGTCTGATTCTCATAAAACTACTCCTTCTACGCATTTAAGCCTTTGCTATTGCCTGTACAGATGCCTTGACAAGTGCCTTGAACTGACCTGCAACTCTGTCGGCTGTTTCCTGTACCTCCTTATGAGTAAGGGGGTGCTTTGCAATTCCTGCTGCCATATTTGAAATGCAGGAGATTGCACAGATGTCCATTTCCATATGATTTGCGGCAAGTGCCTCGCAGACGGTTGACATACCAACTGCATCTGCACCGAGGACACCGAGCATCTTAATTTCGGCAGGTGACTCATAGCTTGGACCTGTGAGCTGTACATACACTCCCTCACGAAGCTCTATTGAAAGCTTCTTTGCTTCTTCCTTTATTATCTCACGCAGAGAGGTGTTATATATATCGGTCATATCGGGGAATCTTACTCCAAGCTCGTCGATGTTCTGACCTATGAGGACATTTGGCACAAAGGTAGAGATATGGTCTCTTATGAGCATAAAGTCACCGACTCTGAAGCTCTCGTTTATACCGCCTGCGGCATTTGTGAGAAAGAGTGTTTTTGCACCCATAAGCCCCATAAGTCTTATCGGCATTACGACCTCGTCCATACGGTAGCCCTCGTAGTAGTGCACTCTGCCCTGCATACAGACAACCTTCACTCCGCCGAGTCTTCCCAGGACAAATCTTCCCTTATGTCCTGCGACAGTTGAAATCGGAAAGCCGTCAATCTCGCTGTAATCTATACTGCACTCTATATCAATTTCGTCAGCAAAGCCTCCGAGTCCTGAGCCGAGCACAAGTGCGACCTGCGGAACAAAGTCGGTTTTCTCTCTTATACATTTAAATGCTTTTTCAAGTCTTTCATAAATCTCATTCATCACATTGTCCTCCTAGAATTCTATATTGATTCCCGCCCTGCGAGCCTGACTGTGCTGAAGGGCTCTTTTTATGCGGTAGTACCTTCCGTCCTTTTCAAAGTATGCGCCTGTTTGCTTGAAATAAAACGATGTGCCCGATTCGACACACTGTCTTCTTATATCGAGTATCCACTCATATCGGCAAAGCCTTGCTTCGTTTCCCGACTCTCCGCCTGCTGTTACCCTTTCAACTGAGCCGAGGTAGCCCGACAGGTCTATTTCTGACAGGAGCGGTTCGCAGACAATTTCCTTATGCCTGATTTTCAAAGAGGCGAATATCGGAAGCCTGTACTCCGCTGTAGGGGCATTTTCACAGGTACAGCATATTGTTACGTTGTCCCAGCCGTCGCCCCAGTCGTGCGGTATACACTGAGCAAACCTGTGTATTCTCTTTGTTATGATAATAAAGTGGATATCCTGCCTCTGACGTATCATATCCCAGACCTCGTCACGCCACTCGTCTGCGTCCTCAAGGAAGAAATCCGAGGTCATACAGGTGTAAAGCGGCTCGCCTGCTGCGAGAGAGAGCTTATATTCTCCGTTTCGTTTTCGTCTTACAGGAAGGTCAAAGTCGGCATTTTTCTTAACGATATGGCTGTCCTGCTTGCTGTGTGCCATATCCATTCTGTACACATAGCAGTTGCGACAACCCTCGCTGAGCTTATGACAGCCGTGCCAGGGATTCCATACAGCCATTTTGCTTCACTCCTTACCGCAAAGTCCGTTTAGATAAGTATAACACATACGTTTTTGTTTTTCAATAGAATTCGCCTTGCCGCACTAAGTTGACAATCCATTTTGAAAAGAGTATAATATAGCTTGAAATCATCACGAAGGACAGTTTTAATGTATTACAAGGCTTACGGAATTACTGACATAGGCTGTATCCGTTCAAAGAACGAGGACAGAATTTTAATAAACGGCAAGGTGTACTCAGAGGGAGAGGCTTCCTCACTTGTCTGCACTCCGTCCGTTACTGCGGTATGCGACGGCGTCGGCGGAGAAAGAGGCGGAGAAATTGCTGCACAGACCTGCCTTGATGAGCTTGCGGGAAAGAGCTTTTCTTCTCTCTGCGAGATTAAGGATATACGCCGTGACATTCTTGCAATTCACGACAAGGTGCTCGACATTGCGGCTAAAACGCAGGAGCATGAGAATATGCAGACCACTCTGTGTGCTCTGTCACTTGACGAAAAGGGCAACGGGCTTTGCATAAACGTCGGCGACTCAAGACTCTACAGGTACGGCAACGGGCTTGCGACACTCATTTCAACAGACCACACGCTTGTTCAGTATCTTTATGATATGGGAGAAATCTCGGCACAGGAGCTCAAGAACTCACCTGACAGAAACGTTATTATCTCGTCGATTGGCGGAGACAGGCTTCCGCCCAAGATTGACATAACAACTATCGGTGCACCGTTCGGTGTGCTTGTAAATGACACTATTATAATTTGCACGGACGGAGTTTCTGACTATGTGGGAAAGACCGAGATTGAGGTCTGCATGGGACTTGAGCTGCCGTTTGAAGAAAAGATTGACGCTTTGTACAGACTTGCTCTTTCAAGGGGAAGCTGTGACAATCTTTCGATTATAGGAATTACTACGTTTGAAACGGAAGAAGATGAATAATATGACCGGCAACGGATTAGAAAGAGCACTTGAATTTGCAAAGAACTACGAAATCTGCAACGCTCACACTCATATCTACCCTGCGAAGATTGCGGACAAGGCGGTTGTGAGTATCGGCAGGTTTTACGATATTGATATGGACGTGCCTGTTGCGACCTCGGAGATGCTTCTTTCCGACAGCGAGCCGTTTGGCGTAAAGAAAATGCTTGTCTGCTCTGCTGCAACCGACCCTTCACAGGTTGAATCCATAAACAGCTTCATTATCTCAGAGTGTCAAAAGCACGACAAATTCCTCGGCTTCGGCACACTTCACGCAGGCTATGAGGGTGACTTTTCAAAGGAAGTTGACAGACTTATAAAGGGCGGTATGAGAGGCATAAAGCTTCACACCGATTTCCAGAAGTTCAATATTGATGACAGGTCTGCATACAATATGTATGAGGCTTTGGAAGGAAGACTGCCTGTACTGTTTCATATGGGCGACACAAGATACGACTACTCGGCACCGGAAAGACTTGCAAGGCTCCTTCGGGACTTCCCGAAGCTTGAGGTAATCGCCGCACACCTGGGCGGATACAGTGTATGGGAGCAGGCAAGAGAGGTCCTCTACGGTCTTGACAGGGTTTACTATGACTGCAGCTCGTCGCTGTTTGCACTCACTCCGGAGAGAGCAACTGAGCTTATCAGGGAGATTGGCACTGACAGGGTTATGTTCGGAACAGACTTCCCTATGTGGAGCTCTGTTTCAGAGCTTCTGAGATTTGAAAAGCTTTCTCTCACCGAGGAGGAAAGACGTGCAATTTTCTCAGGCAATTTCAAGAGATATTTTGGCATAGAATAACCCCCTTATACTATTATAAATATATAAGACTTTATTTCACTAAAACAGAGGTGTTTTAAAATGGGCAAAAAGGTTTATGACAACCGAGAGCTTTCGTGGCTCAAATTCAATATGCGAGTTATGGAGGAGGCTCAGGATACCTCTGTTCCGCTTCTCGAAAGACTGCTTTTTGCTTCAATCTATTCGAGTAACTTAGACGAGTTCTTTATGGTAAGAGTCGGCTCACTTTATGACGCAATGCTTGCTAACGACAACGAGCGTGACGGAAAGACCAAAATGAAGCCGTCAGAACAGCTTTCCGCTATATACAAGAGAGTAGCGGCAATGAGCTCTGACCTTCACAAGACTATCAGCAAGATTGACAGCGACCTTGAGGACCTGGGCGTTAAAAGATGCAGCTTCAAGGACCTTAATAAAAAGGAAGCTGAATATGTTACAGCCTACTTCAACTACGAGATAAAGCCGTTTTTATCCCCTGTTGTTATCGACAAGCGCCACCCGTTCCCGTTCCTTGCGAACAAGGCGGTTTATGTTGTCGCAAAGCTCGCTTCAAAGAATTCCGTGAAGCTGGGCGTTGTTGCTACAGAAACCAAGAATCCGAGGGTTCTTTTCCTTCCTGCGACAGAGAAAAACGGCAAGATTAAATATATGCTCCACGAGGAGATTATTCTCCACTTCGCTTCAGAGGTGTGGGACGGCTTCAAGATAACAGAAAAGTCTGTTATGCGTGTTACAAGAAACGCTGACATAAACACCGAGGAGGCAGGCTACGACTTTGAGCTTGACTACCGCAGTCTTATGGAGGAGCTTATCAAGAAGAGAAAGAGGCTTTGTCCTGTCCGCTTAGAGCTTTCAAGAGAGCTCTCAGACCTGACACTCGGCGAGCTTACCGCAAGGCTTGAGCTTTCCAAAAAGCAGGTGTTCACGCAGAAGGCACCGCTTGATATGTCGTATGTGTTCAGCATCTTCGACAAGCTTTCAAACAGAAGCGAGCTTTTCTTCCCTAAGAGAGCTCCGCAGGACGCTTACGGCATAGACACAAGAGCTTCGATGATGGCGCAGATAGAGAAAAAGGATTTGTTCCTTTCCTATCCGTATGAATCCATAAAGCCGTTCATCAGACTTCTTGAAGAGGCTGCGACAGACGACAGCGTTGTTTCGATAAAGATTACTCTCTACCGAGTTGCTAAAAACAGCAAGGTTATCGAGGCTCTCATCAAGGCCTGCGAAAACGGAAAGCAGGTTACTGCACTGCTTGAGCTCAGAGCAAGATTTGACGAGGAAAACAACATCGGCTGGTCAAAGCAGCTTGAAGATGCAGGCTGTCAGATTCTCTACGGTCCTGAAAACTTAAAGGTTCACTCAAAGCTTCTTCTTATCACAAGAAAGGTGAAAAACGAGGTAAGATATATCACGCAGGTCGGCACAGGTAACTACAACGAAAAGACTGCCGCCTTGTACACAGACTTCTGCCTTATGACCGCAAATCAGGAGATTGCTCTTGATGCGGCCGACGTGTTCAACGCACTTTCGACAGGCGAGCTTGTCAAGGAGACAAGACATCTGCTTGTAGCTCCGCTTTGTATGCAGAACAAGCTTCTCGATATGATGGACGAGCAGATTGAGATTGCAAAAAACGGCAAAGAGGGCTACATCGGCGCAAAGATGAACTCGCTTACCGACAAGGTGATTATAGACAAGCTCATAGAATGCTCGCAGGCGGGCGTTAAGGTCGAGCTTGTTATAAGAGGCATAAGCTGTCTTATTGCAGGCGTTCCGGGAGTGACCGACAACATACGCATTGTATCAATTGTCGGAAGATTCCTAGAGCACTCAAGAGTTTATATCTTCGGCAAGGACTATGACAAGGTGTACATTTCATCTGCCGACTTTATGACAAGAAACACTACAAGACGTATCGAGGTTGCCTGCCCTGTTTACGACGCAGACATCAAAAAGCGTATTGCGGACTACTTCAACACCCAGCTTGAGGATAATGTCAAGGTGCGTGAACAAAACAGCGACGGCAAGTACATCAAGATGCCTGTCGGCGGAAAGGACTCTCTCAACTCGCAGGAGTACTTCATCACAGCCGCATACGAGTCTGCTGCCCGTCACAAGCAGGAGACAGAGCAGTTGCAGAAGCCACAGAAGAAAGGCTTCTTTGCAAGGCTCTTTAGCATATTCAAGAAAAACAAATAGCTGCAAAAAAGCTCCGGAGGGATAAGTCCTTCGGAGCTTTGTTTTGTTTAATATTCTTTTATAGCAGACTTGCGAAGATGTTAAGGCACGCACCGAAAAATCTTACTCTCAGCGGTATCTTATCGCACCTTTCGAGCGTGATATGCTCGCTCTTTGAGAGCATTTCCTCAAAGTTTTGCTTCATATCCATAACGCTGTGCGTCCTGTACATTGCCACTCCGCACTCAAAGTGGAGATAGAAGCTTCTGTAATCGACGTTGACAGAACCGCTTACTGCGATTTCGTCATCAGAGATAAAGCTCTTTTCGTGCACAAAGCCGTCTGTGAACTCGTAAAGCTCAACTCCCATTTCGACAAGCTGTCTGTACTTCGACTGAGCGATAATCTTCATATACTTCTTGTCGGGGATTCCCGGGAGAAGAAGCTTAACCTTGACACCGCTCTTTGTCGCATATCTTAGAGCGTTCATCATTTCATTGCCCAGGACAAGATACGGGGTGCTTATATACACATAGTCCTTCGCACCGTCAAGGATACTCATATAGGTCTGCTTTCCGACAGGCTCGTTATCAATCGGCGAGTCGCCAAACGGCAGAACATAGCTTCCCTCTGTGCCCTCAAGCTTTTTATACTCTGCTTTGAAGGAGCTTACGTCACATTTTTCCTGAGTGAGAAACTTCCACATCTGCAGAAACATCACCGTGAAATTAAACACGGCATCGCCCTCGACACGCACTCCGCCGTCCTTCCAGTAGCCGAAGCGTTCCTTTTCGTTTATATACTCATCGGCGAGATTAAAGCCGCCTGTGAATGCGACATTTCCGTCAACAACGACGATTTTTCTGTGGTCACGGTTGTTCTGGGAGGTTGACAGGAATGGTGAGAACGGCAGGAAGACCTGCGTCTTTATGCCTGCTTTCTGAAGCTTTTTGTGATAGCCTGCGGGTAATGAGAGCTGTGAGCCGAAGCCGTCGTATATAACTCTTACATCGACTCCCTCTGCGACCTTCCTTTTGAGAAGCTCTAAGATTTCGCCCCACATTCTTCCCTCCTGCACGATGAAGAACTCAAGGAATATGAATTTCTCAGCCTTTTGGAGCTCCTCCATTATTACCGGAAAGACCTCTTCGCCTGAGGGGTAATACTTTGTTTTTGAGTTTTCGCATATAGGAAATCCGCCGTAATCCCACATATATTTTGAGTATCGCTTAAGGCTTTCAGACTGCTCCCCTATTCTGTCAAGAAGCTCGTCGGGAAGCTCCATTTCCTTCTTTGTTTCCTGCTGGATTCTTATATGCTGCTTTTTCATAAGCTGCAGGCTTATCTGAGCCTTGAAGAAGATATACATAAACGCTGTCAGCGGAGGGACAACGAGAAGCGGTATAAGCCATGCAATCTTGAAGGCGGGGTCCTCGTCGCTGTTCACAATATAAAGGGCAAGGACAAACGCTATGACAGTCATCACGACATAGATGGCGAGATAGTTGTCGCCCAAAAGCGTAATTGAAAGTGCAATAAACACAATCTGACCGAGAATCAGAAGAGCAACTATAAACTTACGGCTGAAAAACTGCAGTAAAAGCTTCCAGAGTCTTTTCAAGGCTTATCCTCCCTTTCTTATTATTTTCCCTCGTGGACACAGATATATACGGCTGTGCGGTTATTTCATATAATTATATACATTGTTCTTGTAGAGCATATACTCGATAGAGTCTACAAGGGCTGTCATACTTGCGCTGATGATGTCCTCCGACGCACCTACGGTTGTCCAGGTTTTCTTTCCGTCAGAGGATTCGATAAGAACTCTTGTGATAGCGGCTGTTGAAGCGCCCGCATCAATTACTCTTACCTTATAGTCAACAAGATGCATCCTGCTAAGGACAGGATAGAAAACCTCAAGTGCCTTTCTGAGTGCCTTGTCGATAGCGTTCACAGGGCCCATTCCTTCGTCGGCTGTTATTTCAAACCTTTCGCCGACCTTTACCTTTACCATAGCATTAGCGAGTGCATTGACACCCTCGGTCTGCGACTCGATTATCTTATAGTCGCAAATCTTGAAAAACGGTGTGAATCTCTGAAGCTCACGCAGAACCATAAGCTCAAAGCTTGCGTGGGCAGCCTCGAACACATAGCCCTGTCTCTCGTATTCCTTGAGCTTATCCATAACTCTCTTAGTATCATCGCTGTTTTTCTCGACAGAGATTCCGAAACGGCTTATCTTTTCTATGAGCGAATGTCTTCCTGCCAGCTCGGAGAGGACAAAGCTTCTTCTGTTTCCGACAAGCTCAGGATTTACATGCTCAAAGCTTTCTCTTACCTTGATAACTCCGTCGGCATGCATACCGCCCTTATGGGAGAACGCTCCGCTTCCTACATACGGCAGGAATGCAGGGAGCTTTATATTGCAGGTTTCAGCAGTGAAGTACGCCATTTCGGTGAGCTTCTTTATGCTGTCCTCAGGGACAAGCGAGTGACCTGCTTTAAGCTGGAGGTTACCGATAAGAGTTGAGAGGTTTGCGTTTCCGCATCTTTCACCAATTCCGACAAAGGTACCCTGGATATGTCCTGCGCCTGCCTCGACTGCTGCCATACTGTTGGCAACGGCGAGACCGCAGTCGTTGTGACAATGTATTCCGACAGTGACCTCATCGGGAAGGCTTTTTCTTGCTGCGGCAGTTCCCTGTGAAACAAGCTCGGGGAACGCTCCGCCGTTTGTATCACACAGGATAACCGTATGGGCACCCGCATCTGCTGCCGCCTTGATTGTGGCGATAGCATAGTCGGGGTTGTTCTTATAGCCGTCAAAGAAATGCTCAGCGTCAAAGAGGACCTTCTTGCCGTTTGAAACGAGATATCCCACTGTATCGGCAATCATTCTTATATTTTCTTCAAGGCTTGTTTCCAAAATCTTTTCTACGTGCATATCCCAGCTCTTGCCGAAGATACTCACATACTCCGTGCCACAATACAAAAGTGCGGCAATACCGCTGTCATCGCAGGCATTCGTATTCTTACGGCAGGTTGAACCGAAGGGCACGAGCTTTGAATTCTGCAGCTCCATACCCAGCGCCGCATCAAAGAACTCTGCGTCCTTGGGGTTTGAAGCAGGGTTGCCCGCCTCGATAAAGCTCACGCCGAAATCGTCGAGGGCTCTTGTCATATTGAGCTTATCCTTTACGGAAAAGCTTATATTCTGCGACTGTGCTCCGTCACGGAGCGTTGAGTCAAGTATTTCTATTCTCATAGTCTGTAATACTCCCCTTGTATGTATAAAGGTGTGTGTTATCTTTTTCTGCTTCTTGATTTACTGCCCGAAGAACGTGACGAGGAGCTCTTTCTCCTGCCTGAGCTTTTCTTCTTTCCTGAGCCCGACTGTCCGCCGCTTGCGATAAGTGCGACAATCATCACTCCGCCCACGACAAGCAGGATGTTTGTTATAAGCTTTTTGTTTTTCTCGTTGTCCTCAGCCTCGCTGTCATCCTTCTTTGATGAGCTGTCGGGCTTTTGTGCCTTCTTTGTTGTAGTCTGCTCCGTCTGACCGCCCGACTGATTTTCGTCCGAAGGCTTATCAGTCTGCTCGGGCTGACCATTCTGCCCTGCAGTTGTTGTAGTGGTTGTGGTAGTAGTTGTTGTGGTGGTTGTAGTAACAGAATCGCTCGTCTGAGAGCCTGTGTCACTTGTATCGGTTTCATCACCGCTGACCGCTGTGGTTGTAGTTGTTGTTTCTGCATTTGAAGAAACCGTGATATTAGCAACGCCTACGGGATTTCCCAGCAGGTCGCCGATGTCTGAATAAATCAGTGTTTTTGTCAGCATAAGCTGTGTGCTGCCGTCCTTCAGCGCCTCAAAGGTAAGCTTTACAGACTGCGTATTGCCGACCTGCTCCGACCAGCCGTTTACTATACAAAGTCCGCCTCCGCCGTTTGCAAAGTCGCCCGACACAAACTCTATGATATCGCTGTCGTACTCAAGCGTTGCCTTATACGAACCGATGTTCTCGCTTGATTTGAATTTTATCGTTACTGTGAACCGTTCGCCCTCTCTGACAGTCTGCGGTGCCTCGATGCCTGCCGATTCGTTTGCAGCCGATGCACAGATTGTACATATTAAGAGCAAAAGCACCGCCGCAAAGGAAGACAAAAGCCCCTTTGCAATAGCTCTCCTTGTCATTTTTATGCTGTCCATAGAGGGAAAATCACCCTCCCTTTCTCTTTTTCTACGGGTTTTTACACCGTCTTTTTCTGTCTTACAGACAGATTCCGCCTGATTCTTTGTAAAAACAGCACAAAACGACGGTGCTGTTCTGCTCATTGATAACGTTTTCGGTAGAAAACCGCTCCGTTAACAGTTTGTTAATAGTTTAGGTTATATTTGTTCACCAAATGCAGTGTGGCTTGTACTATAATAATTAAGTCGAATGGGTGGCTCCAGTAGGGGCTGCTTTTTTTTGCCGTTTTTTAAGGGTAAGGGCTAATCTACCTTTGTATCGTTGATAAGCCTTTCGATAAATTCGAGTGCGTTGTCGCAGGATTCCTGCATATCTTCCTTGTCGTAGGAAAGAGTTTCAACAGGGATTCTGACCATAAGCACCATGTCCTGCGGCATCTGCTGCCAGTTGATTGCAGACCTGAGCTCATCACCTGTAAGCGACACGCCCCACTCGGTAACATGCTCGTTTCCGGGGAATTTCAGCATAAGGTTTTCAAATGCAACCTGCTCGACGCTGTACATACTCACATCATCGGCAAGAACCATTACCGTTCTGCCCGACTGGAGAGTCGAATAAAGCTTTGTTGCGTAGTTCTGGGCGGTTGTGCTTGTGTCAGTTTCGTTCATCGGACAGTTAATAATCTCGACTACTACCTTTCCGTCGCCGTTAAGGTCCTCGCAGTAAAGCTCAAAGTAATCCTCAAGGTCATCCATTCTGCTGTAAAGACCGTTGTCAACAACAGAAATAATGGTGATGTCGGGGTTGACTTTTACGATAAGGTCGTATATCATATATCCGAACAGTGCAAACGCTGCTACACCTACAATAAAAGGCACCTTGTAATGATACCAGAAGTTTTCAAGCTTCTTCTTGAAGGTAAGCGGTTTTGCCGGCTCCTGCTCCTCCTCTGATTCCTCAGAGTCTGAGTCGTCGGCTTCTATGCCCTGCTTCTTTAAAAGCATCGCAATCTTCTCCTGTCTGAGCCTTTGCTCATAACGGAGCTTTTCATCAGCCGCCTGCTTTACCGCCTTGCGTTCGAGTTCGTCTGCGTTTTCTCTCTCATTTATAACCTGTTGTGCAAGCTCCCTTTCATACTCTGCGTCTTCCTCGGGGATAAGCTCTGCTTCACCCTTTGGCGCAGTATCAATAGTCAGCTTACGCTTCTTCTTTTTTTCCGGCATAACAATAACCTCTCTAGAATAGTATACATATTTTATTATACACTTTAATTATGAACATTTAATGAACAAATCGGCTGTTTATAGGCTGTTTTATGATAATATGATGAAATCGGAGGACATTTTATGAAAAACATCGCAGTTATGACAACCTCACAGACAGAATGGGTCGTGCTTGAAGGAATGCTTGCCTGCTCTGTAGGAAGCGGAAGTGCAAGAGTTTTCTCCACACCGATGCTTTGTGCACTTATGGAAAACGCAGCAATGGGCTGTCTTTGTGAGTATCTTGAGGAAGGCGAAACAACGGTTGGTACATATATCGCAATCGAGCATATGAGCGCAACACCTGTCGGAATGAAGGTAAGAGCACAGGCAACTGTTACAGAAGTAAACGGCAGAGAGATTTCCTTTGAGGTGACCGCTTACGACGAATGCGGACAGATTGGAAAGGCAAGCCACAAGCGTTTTGTAGTATTTTCGGAGAAATTTCAGGCAAAGACAGATTCAAAGCTTGAAAACAAGGGATAATTTTAAAAAAACGCTTGACAGACAAACGTGTTTGTGATATAATATACAAGTCGCCACTAAAGATAATAGGCGACCGGCGTGGACAGGTGTCCGAGTGGTTTAAGGAGCTGGTCTTGAAAACCAGTGATACGGAAACGTACCGTGGGTTCGAATCCCACCCTGTCCGCCATTTTTATACTCTTTTGCGGATTTACCCAAGTGGTGAAGGGGCTCCCCTGCTAAGGGAGTAGGTCGCGAAAGCGGCGCGAGAGTTCAAATCTCTCAATCCGCGCCAGTAAAGAACACTAAGGCTAAAAGCCTTGGTGTTCTTTGCTTTTGTGGGACTGGGCGTAGTCTGAAATCCGAATAGTTTTCGCGGAGAAAACTATGGCAGGTTGTGAACATAGTGAACAACCTGTACGAGAGATTCAAATCTCTCAATCCGCGCCAAGAAA